>JASGDR010000536.1:0-6972 GCA_047607095.1 Caulobacter sp. | reverse complement strand
GGCTTCCAGACCGCTTCGTTCGTGCGCGACGCCATTTCCGAGGGCGTGGTCGACGGGGTGTCGATCGCCCACTGCTGGACGAGGTCCTTGTTGGCCATCAGCGAGCGGGCGATCGACACCCCGTCGACCACGCCCTCGGAAATGGCGTCGCGCACGAACGAAGCGGTCTGGAAGCCGCCGGTGCACAGCACCGGCACATTGACCGCCGCCTTGATCGCCCGGGCCTCCTCGAGGCTGACGCCCTCGATCGGATGACCCTTCTTCATGCGGAACCAGATCCAGTGGAAGATCGGCCGCAGCAGCGGATAGCGGAACAGCAGGAAGTTGCGGAAGCCGTAGACGCCCGAGCTGATCATGGCGTCGTAGGTCACCGCCAGGATGTCGATCGGCAGGTCGCCCGGCGGGTTCAGCGGGTGCGGGAACAGCGAGCCGGACGAGACGTGGATGGCGTCGGCCCCGGCGGCCTCGGCCCACTGGGCCACCTGCACCGTGTCGGCCAGGGTGTTGCCCTTGTGCTCCCACGGAATGACGTTGTTGCGATCGATGGCGCTGAGCTTGACCTGCAGGTGGAAGTCGCGCCCGACCCGCGAGCGGATGGCGCTGATCACGTCGAGCAGGAAACGCGCCCGGTTCTTCAGCGAGCCGCCGTACTCGTCGGTGCGGTCGTTGATCCCGGAGCTGAGGAACTGGGTGAACAGGTAGCCGTTGGCGGCGTGCAGCTCGACCCCGTCCAGCCCCGCCTCGCGCGCCCGCCAGGCCCCCGCCGCGAAGGCGTTGATGGTGTGCTCGATGTCGCCCTTGGTCATGGCCCGGCACAGGAAGCCGTGCAGGGTTTCCCTGTTGCTGGTCGAGGTCAGGCTCGGGCGCATCTGGTTGTGCACCCCGGGCAGGTCCATCTGCCGGCCCGAGTGGCTGAGCTGCATGATGTACTTGGCGTCGAAGCTGTGGATCGCCTCGCCCAGCTTGGCCCACAGCGGGATGAACTCGTCGCGGTGGACGGTGGCGTAGCCGGCGATGATCCGGCCCTCCATCAGCACCGGCACGTAGGACGAGATGATCGCCCCCACCCCGCCCTTGGCGAACTTGCTTTCCCAGTTGATCCGCGTCTGGGTCAGCGAACCGTCCTGGTTGTCGAAAATGCCCGAGATGTTGGAGCGGAAGATCCGGTTCTTGACGGTCAGGCTGCGGAAATGCAGCGGCTGGAAGATCGGATCGCCCGCGGCCGCCGCGTCGGCGGGGGTGCGAATGACGGGACCGGCGGCGGCGGCGCGCGGCGGCAGGACGTCGGTCATCACCGGCCTCCCTTGACCGAAGTTTTTTTGGCGGGCGGGGCGCCGGCCTTGGCCTCGCGCCAGACCGCGCCCAGCAGCGAGGCGGTCCAATGGTGGGCCGGACAGCGGCTCCAGCTGTCGGTCATGAACACGATCTGGTGCGAGGGACTGCGGTAGCGGGCCGCGTCGAGCTGCAGCAGGGTGATGGCGCCCGGCTCGACCTCGCCCCACAGGGTGCTGGCCGAGGCCTTCCACTGGCGCAGCACGTTGGGCGGGGCCACGGCGCACTGGCAGATCACCGCCTCGTCGGTCAGGCTTTCGCGGGCGAAGGGCTGGCGCCACAGGCCGCGCATGATCTTCAGGCCGCGGACCAGGTTGTGCACCGCCACGCCGGTCGCGTGCACGGCGGCCGGATCACCGTCGACCGGGGCGGCCAGGGTCTTGCGGGCCCGAGCGACGGCGCCGGTCAGGCCCCACCACAGCAGCTGCAGCGGATTGAACGAGCGCGGCGCGGCGTCCAGCGTGCGGGCCGCCTTCCAGCGGTCCTTGCGGGCGGCGTAGCCCGGCGCGAACAGCTCGCCGATCGCGGCCTGGGCCGTGGGCCCCAGGACCCCCTCGCCCTTCTCGCCGCGCACATAGGCGGCCAGGGTCGCGCGCTGCTCGGGCGTGCCCAGCTGGGCGTTCTGCAGCCGCTGCTCCAGCAGGGCCTGGAGGCGGGCGCGATCCTCGGCCTCGCGCGGGGCGACGGCCGGCAGCGGGTGCGACCCCACGCGCAGCACCTTGCGGATGCGGCCGGCCAGCAGCCGGTTGACCAGCGGCCCTTCCTTCTTGAAGTCGCGGTCGAGCCTGGGATCGGCCACGATCGCGCGAATGGCGGCCGGCTCGTCGAGGCGGATCACGTCGACGAGGCCCGGAATTCGGATCCGGCTGCTCATCCCGCGTTCCCCTTCGCCCAGGGGAAGAACATGCTGCGGCAATCGGCGAAGTGGGCGGCCAGGGCCGGCGCCTGACGCTCCATCACCTGGCGCAGGCCGTTGTTGGCCACCCAGGCGAAGCCGGCGGGCGTGTAGACGTCGGCGTTGAAGTCCTCGCCGTAGAAGCGGTCGCTCTTCAGGCGGCGGGTGGCCATCAGGATGAAGATGCGGAAGGCGGTGTCGGAGAAGCCGAAACCCGGCGGCGTGCCGTTACGGCTGCACTGGCTTTCGGCGAGGGTGCCGACCAGCAGGTCGACCTTCTCGACGTCGCCGTAGATCTCCTCCAGCTCCTTCTGCCATTCCTTGTTGTCGGTCAGCTCGGCGAAGGTGCGCGGCGCGCGCATGCTCATGTGGCGGCGGAACTCGCAGTAGCGCGGCACGCCCCGCTCGCGGTCGCGCAGGATGTCGGTGGCCGCCAGATCGGTCAGCACGTCGGTGTCGCGCTTGGGCGGCAGGTGGCGCAGGGTGTTGGGGTAGTTGTGCAGGCACAGCGCCCCCGGATGGCTGGTGGCCAGCGAATATACGACGTCGTCGAAGCTGGCGTGCTCGTATACGCTGGAGGCCTCGCCGCGGGCCACGCCGATCAGGTCGCGCTTCAGCAGTTCCTTGTCGTTCACGTGGCTGCGGAACGAATAGTCGTCCGGCATCAGCGGGTGCATGCGGTAGCAGGCCGCGAACTCCTCGGTCATCGCGTAGGGCGCGTTGTGGTGATCGACCGGCGAGCCGGCCACCCCGAACAGGATCTCGCTGTCGCCGCGACGCCCGAAGGCCTTGTGGAAGGTCTCGCCCGCCAGGCCCCACCAGTTGGCCCGCATGGCCAGGCGCCCTTCGGGACTGTTCATCAGGGCCGGCGTCCACTCGACGGTGTGGATCTTGGCCAGCAGGGCCGACACCACCAGGCGGGCCTTCTGGAACAGCCATTCGCCGGAGGCGTCCGGGAAGTCGATCTTCAGGCGGTCGACCACCGAATTGTGCTCGCGCACGAAGATCGTGTGCATCACCGACAGGCCGATCCACCAGTTGCCGTTCACCCCGGCCAGCTCGAGGCCCGGAATGCGGGCGGAGTCTTCGATGGGCAGGTGGCCGTTGGGCTGCAGGCCCAGCTTGCCGTCGGTCAGGAATTCGCCCGTCGTCGGATCGGTGCGGACCTTGACCTGCCGCCGCAGCGACGAGCCGTAGATCTGCGAGGCGTCCCACCAGTGGGTCTCGACATTGGTGTAGGCCTGGGGCCGGCCCGCGTCGCCCGGACGGTCGGGATCGCGCAGGGTCTTGAGGATCTCCATCACCCCGCCCGGCCAGTCGTCGCCCTCGGGGATCGGCACGTAGAACTTGTCGTTGGGGTCGTTCTCGCCGTGGCTCAGCCAGTCGTGGACCATGAACTGCAGCCAGGCCCCGGCCAGGGCGTTCAGGTGCGGGACGGGCACGAACTCCTTGCGCGCCAGCAGCCGGTTGCTGACCACCCGCGGATTGGGCGTCATCAGGGCCGGCTCTTCCTCGCCGAAGGTGCGCTCGATCGGCATGTTGCGGCCGAAGCGGGCGCCGGTCATGCCCATCCAGGGCTTGGCGAGATCGTTGTAGCTGCCGTCGGCGGTGCGGGCCTGGCGCACGTCGATCGCGCCCGGCGTCGGCTCGGGCGCGACGATCTTCGGGTCCATCTCGGTGTCGAACAGGTTCTCGTGGCGCATGTTGACGCGCAGGCCCGCCAGCGTCGGCACGGCCAGCGTGGTGGGATACTTGTGCCACGGCCGGAAGCGGCTCAGGAACCGCGCCGCGCCGCCCAGCGCCGTCTCTAGTAACGAACCCGCCACTCGTCGCCCTCCCCTCAGATGGCCACGCCCCATGATTGTAACCTGGAGCTAAACACGGATTCGATGCAACCGCGAGGGGAATATCAATGTTCAAAGAACATTGGACTTCGACTTATTTGATAATGTTTCTTAATTGCATAAGCGTTTTCAAGCTGCGCCGATCGCTGAAGTAAAGCCGCACCAATTGAAGGTACGGCAGAGCTAAATCTGCTCCACATCGCACACATTGGCGCGAAAATGCGCAGACCTCTCCTGACTACATGATGAATCGTCGTGATTTAATCGCATTTAAAACAAAAAATCAGACCCTGTATCGTGCTTTAGTACCACGAAATGGGATCGATTTGATGCGCATATGCCAAAGCTATAGCGCGATAATCTAAATCGGATACCAAAAGAGCTTAACTCAATTTCAAGGCGAAATTCGACAGCGAGTGATGGCGATGCATAACCGACGCCTTTTTCTTTCCGGATCCGCCGCGACGGTCCTGGCGCCGATCGTGGTCGCGCCCGGCGTCGCCAAGGCCCAGACTTCGCTGAAGACCTATCGCGCGGCGGATCTCGTCGACAGCGTCGGCGTCTGCACCCACCTGTCGTACTCCAGCAGCGTCTACGCCAAGAAGTTCGACGCCATCCTGCCGCTGATCGTCGATTCCAAGATCAAGCACCTGCGCGAAGAGGTCTACGTAAAGAACAACATCGCCTACAGCGCGCCGTTCTACCAACGTTGCCGCAGCCTGGCGGAGGCGGGCGTCAAGTTCTGCTGCATCGCCGCGCGGTTGGTGCAGTATCCGACCGAGGCCGACTATTACGGGCTGGAAACCGCCTACAAGAACATGAACGGCTCCATCGAGCACTTCGAAGGCGTCAACGAGCCGAACTACGCCTCCTTCAGCACCTGGCCCGCCGTCAGCGCCCAGATGCAGATGCTGCTCTACACCGCCGTCGGCAACGCGCGCGAACTGACCGGCGTCACCGTCGTCGCGCCCAGCTACACGGGATCCTCCGGACGCAACGTCGGCGACATCAGCGCCTATGCCGACATCGGCAACGTCCACTCCTATCCGGGCGGCGCCCATCCTGAGACGACCGGCACCGGCGCGCTGAACACCTATGTCTCCTCGGCCCGCCTGGTGACGCTGCAGAAGCCCGTGATGGCCACCGAGACCGGCTATCACAGCGCGATGACGACGACGAAGGCGCACGCTCCGACGCCGATCCCGATCATCGCCCGCTATCTGCCCCGCATGCTGGTGTTCCAGTTCATGAGCGGCCTCAAGCGCACCTATCTCTACCAGTTCGCCGACTCCACGGCGCTCGGCGACAGCGATCAGGAATCCAACTTCGGCCTGGTGGACGCCAACGCCGTTCCCAAGGCCTCGTACTGGGCGGTGCGGAACCTGATGACGATCTTCTCGGAGGAGAAGCCGGTCTCCGAGGTCACGCCCCTGGACCTGACGGTCTCGGGCGGGACGAACGTCCAGGCCGCGGCGTTCCAGCGCGGCGACGGCGATTATCTGGTCACGGTCTGGCGCGGCGTGTCGGGCTACAACCCCTCCAGCCGCACGGTGCTGACCGTCGCCAGCGAGACGGTGCAGCTCAGCGCGCTCCAGCCCCTGACCCTGGTCGACGTGCGAACCCTGACCGACACGGGCGAGGTGGTCACCGACGCCGACGGCCGCCAGGGAACCAGCTTCGACCTGACCATCGACGGCTCGATGCGCATCGCCCGCTTCCGGCGCTAGAACCCGCCGAAGGGCCCGCCGGTCAGTCGCCGATGAAGCGGTAGCCGACGCCGGGCTCGGTGAGCAGGATCTTCGGGTGGGCCGGATCGGCCTCCAGCTTCTGGCGCAGCTGGCCGACGAAGACCCGCAGGTACTGGGTGTCGTGCATGTGGGCGGGGCCCCAGACCGAGGTCAACAGCTCCTTGTGGGTCAGCACCTTGCCGCGGCCCAGCGCCAGACGGGCCAGCACCTCGTATTCGCGCGGCGAGACCTTGACCACCGCCCCGTCGCGGGTGACCAGCCGCTTGTCGAGATCCAGCTCCACGGCTCCCGCGCGGATCGGCCCGGCCGGCGCCTGGACGGCCGCCTTCTGGCGCAAGGCCACGCGCAGGCGGGCCAGCAGCTCGCCCACCCCGAACGGCTTCTCGACATAGTCGTTGGCGCCCCGGTCGAGGGCCTCGATCTTCTCGATCTCGCGGTCACGGGCCGACAGGATCAGGATCGGGCCGTCATAGAAGGCCCGCGCCTTTTCCAGCACCTCCTTGCCGTCCATGTCGGGCAGGCCAAGGTCCAGCACGACCGCGTCGGGCGACCACAGGGCGATGCCGCGCAGGCCCTCCTGTCCGCCGTCGGCGCGCAGCGGGTCGTAGCCGGCCGCGTCGAGCGCGGGGCCGAGGAACCGGTGGATCTGCGGCTCGTCGTCGATGACCAGGATGCGGGGGCGAAGCGCGCTCATGCTCGGCTCATAGCAGATGGTGCGGGGTGGCGACGCCCTTGGGCAGGCTGATCAGCATGCGCGTGCCCTTGCCGTCGTGGATCGGGCTGGCGGCGGCGATGCGCCCGCCCATCGCCTCGACAAACCCCTTTGCAATGGCCAGGCCCAGCCCCACGCCCTGGCCGGCGCCCGGCGAGCGGTCGCTGGGATCCTGCAGGCGGCGGAACTTCTCGAACACCCGCTCGAGATCGGCGGGCGGGATGCCCCGCCCCTCGTCCTCGATGCTGATGACGACGTGGGCGCGGTCCTCGTAGGCGGCGACCTCGATGCGCGCGCCGGGCTCGCTGTAGGCGACGGCGTTCTCCAGGATGTTGACCGCCGCCTGTTCGAGCAGGCTGGGGTCGGCCTGGACGAGGCTGAGCGTCTCGGGGAAGTCGCGGGCCAGCACCCGGCCGTCGAGGCGGCGGGCCACGCGGTCGG
>JASGDR010000535.1:0-9843 GCA_047607095.1 Caulobacter sp. | reverse complement strand
GCTTCGGTCCGCGCCTGCCGGGCTTCATCCAGCTGCCGTTCGGCGACTTCGAGGCCCTGAAGGCCGCGATCGGCCCGACCACGGCCGGCGTCATCATCGAGCCCGTGCAGGGCGAGGGCGGGGCGCGGTCGCTGACCGAGGCCCAGTTGGTCGAACTGCGCGAGATCACCCGCGAGGCCGGCATTCTGCTGATCTTCGACGAGGTGCAGAGCGGCATGGGCCGGACCGGCAAGCTCTTCGCCCACGAGTGGGCCGAGGGCGCCGAGCCCGACATCATGTGCGTGGCCAAGGCCCTGGGCGGCGGTTTCCCCGTCGGCGCGTGCCTGGCCACCACCGAAGGCGCGCGCGGCATGACCCCGGGCACGCACGGCTCGACCTACGGCGGCAACCCGCTGGCCATGGCGGTCGGCGCCGCGGCCTTCGACACGATCAACACGCCCGAGATCCTCGACAACGTGAAGACCGTGGCCGGCTACTTCACCCAGCAGCTGGCCGGCCTGAAGGACCGCTTCCCGGACGTCGTGCTCGACATCCGCGGCAAGGGCCTGCTGATCGGCATCAAGCTGGCCTCGAACAATCGCGAGTTCATGGCTCTCGCCCGCGACCAGAAGCTGCTGGTGGCCGGCGGCGGCGACAACTGCGTGCGCCTGCTGCCGCCGCTGAACCTGACGCTGTCCGAGGCCCAGGAGGCCGTGGCCAAGCTCGAAAAGACCTGCGAGGTCGTCCGCGCCCAAGCGGCCGCCTGATTGCATCCCTGACCCGACGCCTCCGTCCCAGCGACGGGGGCGTCCACTTCAGCTCATTCCGGAAAGGTGGCCTGAAATGACCGCCCCCCGCCACTTCATCGACCTCTGGAAGCTCGACGGCGCCACGCTGCGCCTGATCCTGGAGGACGCCAAGGCCCGCAAGACCGCCCGCGCCGGCTGGCCCAAGGGCCGCGTCGACGCCGACGCGCCGGCCAAGGACCGCGTGCTGTCGATGATCTTCCAGAAGAACTCGACCCGCACCCGCTTCTCGTTCGACGCCGCCATGCGCCAGCTGGGCGGGGACGCGATCATCTCGACCTCGTCGGACATGCAGCTGGGCCGCGGCGAGACCATCGAGGACACCGCCAAGGTGCTGTCGCGCATGGTCGACGCGGTGATGATCCGCGCCAACGTCCACGCCGACGTCGAGCGCTTCGCCCAGGTCTCGACCGTGCCGGTGATCAACGGCCTGACCGACAAGAGCCACCCCTGCCAGATCATGGCCGACATCCTCACCATCGAGGAGCATCGCGGCGACGTCGGCGGCAAGACCATCGCCTGGGTGGGCGACGGCAACAACGTCTGCTCCAGCTTCATCCACGCGGCCCCGCTGCTGGGCTTCGAGCTGAAGATCGCCTGCCCGAGCGTCTATCACGCCGACCTGCACGATCTGGCCCGCGCGGCCGGCCTCGGCGCGAAGGTGACGATGATGGAAGATCCCAAGGAGGCCGTGCGCGGCGCCGACGTGGTCGTGGCCGACACCTGGGTCTCGATGGGCGACACCGACCACGACGAGCGCCTGAAGGCCCTCGAGCCCTATCAGGTCGACGACGCCCTGATGGATCTCGCCGCGCCCGACGGCGTCTTCCTGCACTGCCTGCCGGCCCACCGCGGCGAGGAAGTCACCGACGCCGTCCTCGACGGCCCGCGCTCGCTTGCCTGGGACGAGGCGGAAAACCGCATCCACGCCCAGAAGTCCGTCCTGGCCTGGTGCTTCGGCGCGATCGGCTAGTTCTCTGCGTCCTTCGAGGCCCGCTTCGCGGGCGCCTCAGGATGAGGGATGCAGTGCAATGACTTCCTCATCCTGAGGTGCGAACCGCAGGTGAGCCTCGAAGGACGCAAGGAGCCTGCCATGGCCCGGATCGAGCTCGACAAGGACGTCCGCGAGGCGGCCCTGCGCAAGCTGACGCTTTACATGCGCGACGAGCTCGATCGCCCGGTCAGCGGCCTGGAAGCCGGTTTCCTGCTCGACTTCATCGGCGAGACCCTGGGCGCGGCGTTCTTCAACCAGGGCGTCCGCGACGCCCAGACGCTGTTCCTGCAGAAGCTGGAAGACGTGGTCTACGAGATCGAGAAGCCGGTCCGTTGATCCGCTGACGCGGACCCCCTCAGCCGGCTTCGCCGACAACTCCCCCAGAGGGGGAGCATCTTCGCCTCGAGATCCTCCCCCTCTGGGGGAGGCGGCCCGAAGGGCCGGAGGGGGCTACCGCCGCTTGCCCCGCCGCACGCCCTTGGGCAGGCCGCCGCGCGGCTTCACCGCCGCCTGGCGGCGCGCGCCCAGGCGCGGCCTGGGCAGGTTGGGATCGGCCGGGATCGGGTCGCTCAGCATCTCGAACAGCAGGCCGCCGGTCACCGGCGTCGCCTCGCGCAGGCGCACCTCGACAGACAGGCCCAGCGGCCAGCGCTTGCCGGTGCGCTCGCCGACCAGCGAGTGGAGGCGCTCGTCGTGGACGAAATACTCCTCGCCCAGGTTCGAGATCGGCACGAGGCCGTCGGCGCCCGTCTCGTCCAGCTTGATGAACAGGCCGAAACGCGTGACGCCGGTGATGCGGCCGGCGAAGGTCGCGCCCACCCGGTCGGCCAGGAACGAGGCGATGTAGCGGTCGGTGGCGTCGCGCTCTGCGGCCATGGCCCGGCGCTCGGCGTGGGTGATGACCTCGGCCGTGTCCTTGATGCGGGCGATGTCCTGGTCGGTCAGGCCATCGTCGCCCAGCCCCAGAGCCCGGATCAGCCCGCGGTGGACGATCAGGTCGGCATAGCGCCGGATCGGGCTGGTGAAGTGGGCGTACTTGGCCAGGTTCAGGCCGAAGTGGCCGATGTTGTCGCTGGAATAGTGGGCCTGCATCTGGGTGCGCAGGACCACCTCGTTGATGATCGCCGCGTGCGGGCTCTCGCGGGTCTCTTCCAGCAGCTTGTTGAAGCGCGCGGTCTGCGGGGCCTCGCCCTTGTTCCAGCGGATCTCCAGCGTCTGCAGGAAGTCGGCGAGGTTCTGCACCTTTTCCAGGCTCGGCGCGTCGTGCACGCGGTAGATCAGCGGCGAGCGCTTGGCTTCCAGGCTCTCGGCGGCCGAGACGTTGGCCTGGATCATCATCTCCTCGATCAGCTTGTGGGCCTCGAGGCTGGCGCGGCGGGTGATCGAGGCGATCTCGCCGTCCTTGGTGATGACGATGCGGCGCTCGTCGCTTTCGATGGCGAGCGGCGAGCGCTGCTCGCGGCCCTTGCCCATGAGGCGGAAGGCCTCCCACAGCGGCTTCAGGATCGGATCCAGCAGCGGCGGGGCCTTGTCCGGATCCTGGCCGGCCGGCGGCGGGGTTCCGTCGATGGCGGCCTGGGCCTGCTCGTACGAAAGCTTGGCGGCGCTGCGCATCAGGCCGCGCACGAAGCGGTGGCCCTTCTTGCGGCCCGACTTGTCGAACACCATCCGCACGGCCAGCGTGGCGCGGTTCTCGCCTTCGCGCAGGCTGCACAGGCCGTTCGACAGGGTCTCGGGCAGCATCGGCTCCACCCGGTCGGGGAAATAGACGCTGTTGCCCTTGTCGCGGGCGTCGCGGTCCAGCGCCGAGCCCGGGCGCACATAGGCGGCGACGTCGGCGATGGCCACCCAGACGATCCAGCCGCCCTTGTTGTGCTCGTCGTCGTCGGGATGGGCGTAGACGGCGTCGTCGTGGTCTCGGGCGTCCACCGGGTCGATGGTCACGAACGGCAGGTCGCGCAGGTCCTCGCGGCCGTCCAGCGTCGGTTCCTTGGCGGCCTTGGCCTCTTGCTCGGCCTCTTCCGAGAAGCCGGTCGGGATGCCGTGGCTATGGATGGCGATCAGTGAGGCGGCGCGGGGGTCTTCCTCGTGGCCGACCTTCTCCAGAATACGGCACGGCTTGGGGCCGTAGCGCCCGGCATGGCCGGCCTGCTGCACGACGACGAGGTCGCCGTCCTTAAGGTCGCCGACGCCCGGCTGGCCGGGATCGAGGACGTAGCTGTCCTTGGACTTGCGATCGACGGGCTCGACGCGGATCTCGCGGCGCTGCTTGCGGATCACGCCCAGCACCTTGTGGGCGCTCTGGCCCAGGCGCTTGATCAGGCGGGCCTCGTACTCGCCGCTTTCAAGCTTCTCGAAGCGCACCAGCAGGCGGTCGCCCAGGCCCGGCGCGCCGGCGGCGGCCTCGCGGCGGTCCGGAGCCAGCCGCACCAGGGAAACGTCCTCGTCGGCCTTGGTCAGTTTCACGAAGAGGTCGCCGTCGGAGTCGCGCTCGACCACGTCGGCCACGCCGACCGGGGGCAGGGCGCCGGCCTCGGCGAAGCCGCGACGACCGCGCTTGCCCAGCTGGCCTTGCGCCTCCATCTCGCGGATCATCTCGCGCAGGGCGCGGCGATCGGCGCCCTTCAGGCCGAAGTGGCGGGCGATGTCGGCCTTGGCGGCCTCGCCCGCGTCGCGCAGGAACGCCAGCAGCGTCTCCTTGTCGGGCAGGCCCGCGGGCGGGCGGGCCTTGGACGGGAGCTTGGGCGACGCGGTCTTGACGCGCTTGGTCTTCGGAGAGGCGGACTTGGGAAGGCGAGGTTTGGCCATTTCCCTCGTCTAAGCCGTTTCACCGGCGAAGGGAAACGTCAGGTCCTAATAGAGGTCTTCGATCCGCTGCGGCGCCTGCTGGGCGGCCGGGATCTCGGGCTTCTTCTCGGCCGGGGCTGGCGTGGTCGGGGCCGGCGGGGCCTCGACCACGGGCGGCGCCTCGGCGGCGACCGGCTCGGGCTCTTCCTCGGCCGGCTTGGCCGTGGGCGGAGTCGGCGGCGGGGCGACCTCGACGGCGGCCGGCAGGGCGTCCTTGACCGGCACCCCCGACACCTCGGCCAGGGGCGCGGTCGAGACCGCGGTCTGGGGCTTGCCCGTGTCCAGCGCGCCGCGCAGGCCCAGGACGAAACCCACGACGCTGACCGCCGACAGCAGGACCACCACCAGAGGCAGCGGCAGAGGACGTTCGAGCGTGGTCATGGCCAAAGTCTACTCCCCCCGACCGCCGATCGTCACGCCTCGGTCTTGGCCGCGGCCTTTTTCGCCGGAGCCTTCTTGGCCGCCGGCTTCTTGGCTGCGGCCTTCTTCGGCTTGGCCTCAGCGTCGTCGCCCTCGGCTTTCGCGGCCTTGGTCTTGGCAGGAGCCTTCTTCGGCGCAGCCGCTTTCTTGGCTGGCTTCTTGCCGCCGCCCTTGGCTACCCGCTCGGCCAGCAGGGTCACGGCCTCGGCCAGGGTCAGGGCCGCCGGATCGGCGCCCTTGGGCACGTTGGCGTTGGTGTCGCCGTGCTTGATGTACGGACCAAAGCGCCCCGATAGCACGCGCACCGGCTTGCCGTCTTCGGGGTGG
This sequence comes from Caulobacter sp., assembly GCA_047607095.1. Taxonomy (GTDB): domain Bacteria; phylum Pseudomonadota; class Alphaproteobacteria; order Caulobacterales; family Caulobacteraceae; genus Caulobacter. The sequence continues at coordinate 4,470 of JASGDR010000535.1, read as the reverse complement.
GCGCCCAGTTCGGCCAGGGCCGCGGCCGCCGCGCGCTGCGGACGCCCGCCGCCGGCCCGCTTGTCGGCCAGGATAGCGACGGCGCGGTTCAGGCCGACGTCGAACACCTCTTCGGCGCTCTCGAGGTTGGCGTAGGTGCCGTCGTGCAGCACGAACGGCCCGAAGCGTCCCAGGCCCGCCGTGATCGGCTTGCCGTCGTCGGGGTGCATGCCGACCTCGCGCGGCAGCGAGAGCAGGCGCAGGGCCTTCTCCAGGTCCAGCGCCGTCGGCGTCCAGCCCTTAGGCAGGGACGAGCGCTTGGGCTTCTCGCCCTCGGCGGCCACCTCTTCGACATAGGGGCCGAAGCGGCCGTTCTTCAGCCACACGGCGCGGCCGGTGGCGGGGTTGATCCCCAGTTCCTTGTCGGCGCTCTCGGCCTCGCCGTCGCCCTCGGCCACGCCCAGCTGGCGGGTGTAGCGGCACTCGGGATAGTTCGAGCAGCCGATGAAGGCGCCGAACTTGCCGGTCTTCAGCGACAGCATCCCGCTGCCGCAGGTCGGGCACAGGCGCGGGTTCGAGCCGTCGCCCTTGTCGGGGAAGATGTGCGGGCCCAGGGCGTCGTTCAGCGCGTCGAGCACGTTGGTGGTGCGCAGCTCGGCGATCTCGCCGACGGCGGCGTGGAAGTCCTTCCAGAACTCGCGCAGGAATTCCTTCCAGTCGAGCTGGCCGTCGGAAACCAGATCGAGCCGCTCTTCAAGCGAGGCGGTGAAGTCGTACTCCACGTAGCGGCGGAAGAACTGCTCGAGGAACGCTGTGACCAGGCGGCCCTTGTCCTCGGGGATGAAGCGCTGCTTCTCCATGCGCACGTATTCGCGGTCGCGCAGCACGGTCAGCACCGAGGCGTAGGTCGACGGACGGCCGATGCCCAGCTCTTCCATCTTTTTGACGAGGCTGGCTTCCGAATAGCGCGGCGGCGGTTCGGTGAAGTGCTGGTCGGCGCGGGCCTCGATGACCTTGGCCGCCGCGCCTTCGACGATGGCCGGCAGGCGGGCGCTGTCTTCGCCCTCCTCGTCGTCGCGGCCTTCCTCGTAGACGGCCAGATAGCCCGGGAACAGCACGACCTGACCGGTGGCGCGCAGGCCGGTGCGGCCGTCGTGGCTTTCCAGGTCGACCGTGGTGCGCTCGATGCGGGCGCTTTCCATCTGCGAGGCGATGGTGCGCTTCCAGATCAGCTCATAGAGGCGGCCCAGATCCGGATCCAGGCGCAGCGAGCCGGGGTTGCGGCGCATGCTGGTCGGGCGGATGGCTTCGTGGGCCTCCTGGGCGTTCTTGGCCTTCGACTTGTAGATACGCGGGGCGTCCGGCACGTATTCCTTGCCGTAGACATTGCCGATCACGTCGCGGGCGTCGGCGATGCCTTCCGGCGCGATCGAGACGCCGTCGGTACGCATGTAGGTGATCAGACCCACGGTCTCGCCGCCGATGTCGATGCCTTCGTACAGCTTCTGGGCGGCCTGCATGGTGCGCTGGGCGCTGAAGCCCAGCTTGCGGGCGGCTTCCTGCTGCAAGGTCGATGTGGTGAAGGGCGGGGCGGGCGAGCGCTTGCCGGGCTTTTTCTCGACTGCCTCGACCTTGAAGGTCGCGGCCTGCACGGCGGCCTTGGCGGCGAGCGCGGAGGTTTCGTTGCCGAGGTCGAACTTCGTCAGCTTCTTGCCGTCGTGCTTGACCAGGCGCGCCAGGAACGAGTCGCCGCCGGCCGAGACGTCGGCGTCGACGGTCCAGTATTCCTGGGTCTTGAAGCGTTCGATCTCGATCTCGCGGTCGACGACCAGGCGCAGGGCCACCGACTGCACGCGGCCGGCCGAGCGCGAGCCGGGCAGCTTGCGCCAAAGCACGGGCGACAGGGTGAAGCCCACCAGGTAGTCGAGGGCGCGGCGGGCCAGGTAGGCCTCGACCAGCTCCATGTCGAGGTCGCGCGGGTTGCGCATCGCCTCGGTCACGGCCGCCTTGGTGATGGCGTTGAAGGTGACGCGCTGGATCTGCTTGTCCTTCAGCGCCTTCTTCTTGTTCAGCACCTCTAGCACGTGCCAGCTGATCGCTTCCCCTTCGCGATCCGGGTCGGTGGCGAGGATCAGACGGTCGGCCTTCTTCAGCGCGTCGACGATGTCGGACACGCGCTTGGACGACTTGGCGTCGACCTCCCAGCTCATGGCGAAGTCGTTGTCGGGCTCGACCGAGCCGTCCTTGCTGGGCAGATCGCGGATGTGCCCGTAGGAGGCCAGAACCGTGTAGTCGGACCCGAGGTACTTGTTGATGGTCTTGGCCTTGGCCGGGCTCTCGACGACGACGACGTTCATTACGACTCTGGGCTAGGGAGGTTGGATCGTTCCCGAAGCGAACCAGGGGACGAGCGCCGGAAAGTGGGGGCGAGCCTATGACAATGTCAACGGCGGCTGTGCGAACCTTCGCAATTGCGAGCACGGCGCCCGCCAGGCTCTCCCTTTAGAGAGAGGGGGGCGGGGGTCAGGCTGTTCCGGATTTACGGGGACGGCCGCCCTTGGCGCCGTTGGCGCGCGCGGCCGCGCTCTTGGCGGGTGACGTGGTTCGGCCGGCGATCCTGGCCATATGCGTCTTGGTTCCGAAAATGCCGGCGGCCAGGCCTGGGATCGACAAGTCCACATCCAAGGCTTCCCAATGCAGGCCGTAGCCGCCTGGGCGGACAGCGACCTGGCCGAGTTCTTCGTCGGTGGCGGCTTCGAGGCCTTGGCCGAGCCTGGCGGGAAAGGCGAAGGCTGAACCGCTGGTCAGCTCCACTTCGATCCTGCCTGTCGAGAGGTCGTACCTCGCCGATCGAGCGCGGGGCTCGGTCTGCGCCAGCGTCTCGCCCAGCGCCGTGGCGGCGTCGATTTCGGCGTCGGTAAGTTCAACCATGGATTTCCATCCAGCGTTGGAGCAGAGCGTCGCGATGCAGCGTCACGATCTGCATAGCTCGACGAATTTCCGCCCGCGTCATGCCTCTCGCCCAGACGAGCCGCGGAACTCCGCCCTGGCCGAGCAGCTCGATCTTGGCTTCACCGTCTCCGAACACATGGACATGAGCTGGTTCGTGGTCATCGAGAAAGATGACGACGCTCAGTCCCGACGTCCTCAGCACGGTGATCATTTTCAGGATAACCCAACGAGATAGGTTTTTAAACTCCCGCCACCATTCCGCCCGGCAGCAGTTCGGCCCGGTCGGCCAGGGCCAGCTCGACCAGCGCCGCCATCACCGCCGAGGTCGGGGCCTTGGTCGCCCGAACCAGTTCGTCGCGCGAGACCGGCGTGGGCGAGAGCAGGGCGGCAAGGCGCTCGCGCAGGGCGTCGTGATCGAGGTTGTCGGCGGCCTCGTCGGGGTTCCAGGCCCGCTCGCGTTCGCGCATCGAGGGCGAGGCCGACAGCGAGCGCAGCACGTCCTCGACGCCTTCGCACAGGATGGCGCCCTGACGGATCAGGTCGTTGGGCCCCTTGGCGCGCGGATCGAGGGGCGAACCGGGCACGGCGAAGACGTCGCGTCCCTGCTCGGCGGCCAGGCGGGCGGTGATCAGCGAGCCCGATTTCAGCTCGGCCTCGACCACCACCACGCCCAGCGAAAGGCCCGAGATGATGCGGTTGCGGCGGGGGAAGTCCTTGGCCTGGGCGCGGCGCAGGGGGGCGCTTTCGCTGACGACGCAGCCGCTTTCGGCGACGCGGGCGTGCAGGCCGGCGTGCTCGGGCGGATAGATGTCGGCGATCCCGCCGCCCAGCACCGCGATCGTGCCGGTGGCCAGCGAGCCCTCGTGCGCCGCGCCGTCGACGCCGCGCGCCAGGCCCGAGACCACGACGAGCCCGTGCTGCCCGAGCTCGGCGGCCAGTTGCCGGGCGAAGCGCTGGCCGGCGGCCGAGGCGATGCGGGCGCCGACGATGGCGATGCTGGGCTGGGGCAGCAGTTCGTAATGGCCCAGGGCCCAGATCACCGGCGGGGGCGGATCCAGGGTCGCCAGCCGGTGGGGAAAGTCGGGCTCGCAGGCGCAGATCAGGCGGGCGGCCAGCTTGGCGCCGTCGTCCAGTTCGCGCCGGATCTCGTCTTCGGGAGGCGGCCGCAGCGGGGCCGCGCGGCCCGCCCGACGAGCCAGGTCGGGCAGGGCGGCCAGCGCCCGCTCGGGCGAGCCGAAGCGCTGAAGCAGGTGGTCGAAGGCGACGGGGCCGACCGTCTCGGTGCGCGCCAGGCGAAGCCAGGCCAGGCGTTCCTGATCCGAGAGGCCCCGCGTCATCAGGCTTCCGGGGGCGGCGCCTCGGCCGTCTTCTTCTTGCCGATGCGGGGCTCCTCGCCCTTGAGCAGCCGGCGGATGTTGTCCTTGTGGCGGATGTAGATCTGCACCGCCATGAACAGGCACAGGCCCAGCATCGGGTAGGGGCGGTCGGTGGCCAGGGCGAAGGGCGCGGCCAGGGCGGCGGCGCTCAGGGCGGCCAGCG
>JASGDR010000534.1:0-3744 GCA_047607095.1 Caulobacter sp. | reverse complement strand
GGGCGGCGAGATCGGGGTCGACAGCGCCCTGGGCCGCGGCGCGATCTTCTGGTTCACCGTGCCCGCCGTCCCGGCCGCCGCCGCCGCCGCCGCGCACGCCCCGCCGGAGGCCGCCGCCCGCGTGCTGCTGGTCGACGACCATCCGATGAACCGCGAGCTGGGCGCGGCCCTGCTGACCCTGGCCGGCTGCGCGGTCGAGACCGCCGAGGACGGCGACGAGGCCGTGCGCATCGCCGCCGACGGCGGCTTCGACGTGATCCTGATGGACATCCACATGCCGCGCATGGACGGCCTGGCCGCCGCCCGCGCCATCAAGGCCCTGCCCGGCCCCGCCGCCCGCGTGCCGATCATCGCCCTCTCGGCCGACGTCATGCCCCAGCAGATCGAACGCTGCCGCCAGGCCGGCATGGTCGACCACGTCGCCAAGCCCATCCAGCGCGACGCGCTGATCACCGCGCTGAACCAGTGGATCGGCCGCGAGAGCGAGGCGGCGTAAGGGGGGCGGGGGACGTCGCGGCCGCGCGGCGAAAACCTCGTCCTTCGACAGGCTCAGGATGAGGCTTTTCTACAGCCCGGGCCTGCAAATGGTCCCCATCCTGAGCTTGTCGAAGGACGAGCACCCCGCACCGGCCCGGATGTCCGCACGCTCCTGTCGCCGTCACCCACAGTTGACGAGCGCGGCTCCGAATGCACCGATAGGTCGAGCGCATCGGGGGATGGGATGGCGGCAGAGGCTCCAGCGGACACACGCGAAGGCGTTCACGTTGTACCCGGCGCGTTTCCCGAAGGCGACGCCATTTTCATGTCGTGCAACGACAGGGGCGCGCCAGGCGCCCTGAACCGCTACGTCCTCGAGGCGCTAGGATACCAAACCCCTCCCCTCCCGAGCGGGAGGGAACTCCGGCAGGGCTATGCGATCGTTCGTGAGCAAGCTCAAAACCGCCTACTTGTTTTCATCGTCACCGTGAGCGGCGACGCGCCGGCCGCTTTCCTGCTGTCGACAAATCTACTGCGCGCCTTGAGAGATCCCTTGCTCGCGAAGGCTTCGCGCTTCTGGATACCCTTGATGGGAACCGGGACCGGCGGCCTTTCCCTCACCGAAAGCCTGCACCTCACCGAAGAGGCCCTGGTACTGAGCGAATGGAGCTTTCGGCCGCGGACCACCATCGTCATCTCGCCTCCCGCCGAAGCGGCAGCCAAGATCGAGGATCTGGAAGAACCGGCGACGCCGGCGGAACGGGAAGACGGAGCAAAGCGACGGCCGGCGCGCAAGGGAGCATCCCCGACGACGCGTTCGCCCAGCGTCTCGCTCCTGTACGTCGACCCGTCGGAAGATTGGCGGGGCGCGCTCGGGCCAGACCGGGTCCTGTCCTTGGCCCGACCGGGCGAGACCTATCTGGAGAATCTTTCGGCGGGCGACACGATCATCCTGCTGGGCCGGGACCGCAACGGACCCTCCATCTTTCAGCGAGAAACCTTCGTCGCTGTGGGAATACTGGTCTCCGACCCTGAGTTATTTTTAGTCGATAACAACGGTGACCGCCGATGGCCGATGCTGATCACCCATGCACTTCAAGACTGGCGCATGAGCGAGGCGGAATTCAACACCATATCGCGTCTTTTTCCGGACAGCGCGGCCACCGCCGCGTATCAGCTAAATCGTCATCAGATAGATGATTTATTACAAATCTTTAGAGACAAGAAAAACTTTTACCCGCATTTCAATGAGACGCTTCCCTTTCCTTATGAACAAGTCAAGAAGAGATTTGAAAAGGATTATCCATACACAGAAGATCTGCACGTCCGCCGGTTTTCAGAACCCGCATTATCAGACCCTTTGAACAGCACCCCCGAACCGCCGCCTTCGGACACCGCCGCCGAAACACCGCCTTCGCCCGAACAGCCCCCTCCCCCGTCGTCCTTCGACGGCCGGTCCGAGTACCTGTCCGACACCCCAGCCCACGACGTCGACCTGCTGGACCGGGGGGAGTTCGCGGTGGCGCTGGCGCGGCGGCTGCATGACATCTGGTGCCGGCGCAACGGGCTGGCGCCCACGAGGGTGAAGGCGGCCGACGCGCCGGACGAACACGAGGTGGTCGCCGACGACACCTTCATCGTCCATGTCGACGCGCCGTGGGGCGGGGGCAAGACGACCTTCGCCAACTTCGTCGCCCAGGTGCTGAACCCGCGCGGCGCGCGGCTGCGCAAGGAGCACTTTCTCAATGGCCACATCGAGGGCCTGGAGAAGACGCCGCCGCCGTCGCTGGACGGGGTGTTCCTGGGCGACTACAGCCCGACCGAGTGGGAGCCGCATCCGCGCCCGGGCCGGCGGCCCTGGATCATCGTGCGCTCCAACGCCTGGCGCTACCAGGACGTGGAGCCGCCCTGGTGGCAGATCCACCTCGACGTCGCGAAGGCGATCCGCCGGGCGGCCCTAGAGGATTTCCGCCGGCACGACGACGTCCTGGCCTCGCCGCGCGCCGGTCCGTCGGACGTCTTCCGGGCGGCGGGCGGCATGGTCTGGGCGCTATGGCGGTGGGTCCGGCTGGTGCTGCTCGGCGCGGCCTTCCAGCTTTCCAATCCGCGCCTGCTCAAGCACCTGGTCCTCACCCTGCTGGCGTTCGGCGTGCTGCTTTGGGGCCTGAGGTTCGTTCCCTGGGACGTCTGGAACGGCGGCGCGGTCGATCCGGGGAAGATCAAGACCACGATCGAGCTGGCCGTGCTGGGCCTGGGCGCCCTGGGCGGCGGGCTGGCCTCGCTGGGCGCCCTCGTATCCCAGTCGCTGGCGCCCGACCTCGACTTCTCGGGCGAGACCAAGCGCATCGGAGTGGGCGATCCGATCGCGCGGTTCCGCAAGACCTTCCGCAGCATGCTGGAGCTGGGCCGCCGGCCCGTGCTGCTGATCGTCGATGATTTGGACCGCTGCGCGCCCAAGCAGGTGGTCGAGCTGCTGCGCGGCTTCCAGACCATCCTGCAGTCGCCGCGGATGTTCGTGATGATCCTGGGCGACCGCCACTGGATCGAGACCGCCCATTCGGTGTGGCACGCCGAGATGAAGGGGCTGGTGCTGGGTCCCGAGGCCAGCCTGGGCGCGCGCTTCGTCGAGAAGGTGTTCCAGCTGTCGTTCGTGCTGCCGGCGATGAGCGGCGAGGCCCGCGACCGCTACACCCGCGCCCAGCTGGGCGGGAACAATCCGTCCACGGACGAACCCGCCGCCGCGGCCCCGACGGCGCTGGCGCGGGCGGTCGAGACGGCCCTGAGCGCGCAGACCTCGGCCTCGGAACGGGAAAAGGCCGTCCACGCCCTGATCGAGGACGCCAAGGCCGCCAAGGTCGGAGACGATCCGGCCGAGGACGACGAGGTCGCGGCGATCCAGGCCGCCGCCGCCAGCCGCATCACGGTCGAGGCCGTGGGCGACGTGGAGCTGACGCGGAACACCGAGAAGCTGCTGGCGGGCCTGGCGCCGCTGCTGCCCAACAACCCGCGCCAGATCAAGCGGGTGATCAACGCCTTCCCGCTGTTCGCGGCGGTGGGGGCCAAGTACTTCGGCTATCGGGGGCCGGGCCTGCTGTCGACCGACGACGACACCAGGGCCTGGCGGCAGCTGGCGCTGTGGGTGGCGCTGTCGACCGAGTGGCCGGTGACGTGGCGGGCGCTGGCCGCGAGGCCGCTGCTGCTCGACGCGGCCTACGCCCCGGAGGCGGCCGACCGCGAGGCGGCGATCGCGGCCCTGAGCGCAGGCGG
>JASGDR010000533.1:0-3764 GCA_047607095.1 Caulobacter sp. | reverse complement strand
GTCGCTCGGCGCCCCCGCGGCCGGCCGCGCGCACGTCGTCCAGTTCGTCTCGGCCCGGCGGGGGGAGGGGACCTCGACGGCCGCCCGGGAGTTCGCCCGCTTCGCCTCCAAGCGCGCGGGCCGCCGCACCTGGCTGATCGACCTGGATCTGGCGACCTCGCCGCAATACCAGGCCATCGCCGCCGATCCGGAGCGCTACGGCCCGCTGGGCTCGGGCGCGGCCGCCAGCCCCGACGGCTCGATGTTCTTCACCGTGCAGCCGCCGGCGCCCCGTCCCGACGGCGGGGTGTGGCCGGACGCCAAGTACGTGGCCGCCCACAGTGTCGGCGGGCCTCGGTTCTGGGTGACGCGCTTCAAGCGCGAGGCCCTGCGCGGCCGCCAGAAGGCCCATATCCTGCCCGGCGTCGAATACTGGGCCAGCTTGCGCCGCCACGCCGAGATCATCGTCGTCGACTGCCCGTCGGCCGACCGCTCGCAGGCGGCCCTGACCATCGCCCAGCACATGGACCAGACCATCCTGGTCGTCAGCGCCCAGGAGGCCGACGTGCGGCCGCCGGGCCTGCTGCGCGACGCCCTGGCCTCGGCCGGCGGCCGCTGCGCCGGGGTGTTCTTCAACCAGGCCTCGGTGACCCCGCCGAGCTTCCTGCGGGCCATCCTGCCGTGACTTCGTCCTACGGCGGGCCGGTCAGCGTCGCGCCCCCGAGGCTCCTCTTTCCCCAGATCGCGATCTTCGTCGGCTCGGTGCTGCTGCTCCTGCTGTTCAGCGGCGGCTGGGAGCTGCCGCTGGTGGGCGAGAACGCCGACGAGGCCGGTTCGGCCATCCTGCGCGTGGCCTACCTGCCGGCCTACGCCGCGGGTTTCGGCCTGATCGCGCTGGACCCGCGCAACAGCTTTCGCGTCGCCGCGCGCCAGCCGTTCCTGTTCGCCCTGATCGGCATCGTCTGCCTGTCGGTGCTGTGGTCGATCGCGCCCGACGTCACCACCCGCCGCGCCTTCGCGGTGACCTGCACCACGCTGTGCGGCGTGGCCCTGGCCGGACGCTTCCGCTGGAGCGCGCTGGCCGAGGTGATGGCGGCGACCTTCGCGGTGCTGATCGTGGCCTCCTACCTGGTCTGCATCGCCGTGCCGCGCATCGGGGTGATGACCGAGCTCTTCCCCGGCGCCTGGCGGGGCCTGTGGCGCGAGAAGAACGGCCTGGGCGGGATGATGGCCTTCGGCTTCTGCATCCTGTCGGCGGCGGCGCTCCTGAACCCCAGGCGGGCCAAGCTCTGGTGGGGGTTCGCGGGCCTGGCCGTGGGCCTGGTGCTGATGTCGACCTCGAAGACCTCGCTGGTGTCGCTGATGCTGGGCGTGGCGGCCCTGGGCTTCGTGCTGATCGCCCGGCGCGGTCCGGCGGCGGGGGCGGCGGCGACCTGGACGGCGGTGACCGGCGTCGTGCTGCTGGCGGCCTTCCTGCTGCTGGCCTCGGACGTGTTCTTCGCCATCCTCGGCAAGGACGCCACCCTGACCGGCCGCACCAAGATCTGGAGCGCGGCCATGGTCGAGATCCAGGACCGTCCCTGGCTGGGCTACGGCTATCACGCCGTCTGGGGCGACAAGAGCGGCTGGGGGCCGTTCGCCTGGATCAGCAAGAACGCCGGCTTCCAGGCTCAGCACGCGCACAATTCGTGGCTGGAGCAGTGGCTGGGCATGGGCCTGTTCGGCCTGGCCGCCTGGGGGCTGTTCTACATCCAGACCATGGCGCTCGCCCTGCTGGCGGTGTTCCGCGACCGGGGGGCCTTGCTCGCCTTCCCGTTCCTCGTCGTCTACAGCCTCGTGGCCCTGACCGAGAGCATCGCGGTGGCCTACAACGACTTCCGCTGGGTGCTGTTCGTGGCCCTGGCTGCCAAGCTGGCGTTCCCGGATCGGGAGCTGGAGCGGTAGGGTTCGCTTCGAACCCCTCTCTCATGGAGAGAGGGAGGGGCCCGCGCCGCAAGGCGTGGGAGGGTGAGTGGGTAGGCGAAGCCCTTGGGAAATCTTGGTGCCGTTGGGGGCGATGTGCCGGCACGCCGGTTGAGGGTGTAACCACTCACCCTCCCATCGCTTCGCGATGGGCCCCTCCCTCTCTCTAAGAGAGAGGGGATCGGTTGGCGGCGAAGGGCGGAGAGGAGAGAGCCTAAATCCTCGACCACATCGCCGGCCGCTCCGGCGTCTTGCCCAGCCGGTCCAGCGTCGCCGAGCGCAGGGCGACGATCCCGCCCTCCAGAGCCCTCCAGGCCTTCATCCGTCCGCTGACGACCACGCGCTCGTCCCAGGCGGCGGGGCCGGCGGCCACGACGTCCAGGCCGATCTGGCGATAGACGCCGCGCGCCGCCGCGATGGCCCAGGCCGAGCGGACGGGCAGGTCGCGCAGGCCCCAGCGGGCCGAGGCGTAGTAGGGCTCGGCGGCCTCGACCAGGCGGCGGGCGAGGACGGCGACGTCGGCGCGGCGGGCCGGGTCCGTCAGCTGCTCGACCGGCAGGGAAAGCTCCGCCAGCCAGGCGCGGGGGACGTAGACGCGGTCGTTGCGGGCGTCCTCGACGATATCTCGGGCGATGTTGGTCAGCTGGAAGCCGAGGCCCAGGTCCTGGGCGCGGCGCAGCGTCGGCAGGTCCTCGGCGGGCACGCCCATGACGATGGCCATCATCGCGCCGACCACGCCGGCCACGCCCCAGCAATAGGCCAGCAGATCTTCCAGAGTCTCGTAGCGGCGGCCTTCGACGTCCATGGAGAAGCCGTCGATCAGGTCGAGCGCGTAGCGTTCGGGGATGCCCCGTCCCAGGGCCACGGCCTGGAAGGCGGCGAACACCGGATCGATCGGCGTCTCGCCGGCCAGGGCGGCGCGAGTCTGGGCGTAGAGCGCCTCCAGCCGCGCGGGGGCGTCGGCGACCGGGCTCATGCCGTGGCCCAGGGTCTGGCCGTCGATCACGTCGTCGCAGTGCCGGCACCAGGCGTAGAGCATCTCGGCGTCCGCGCGGGTCTCCGCGTCGAACAGGGCGGCGGCCGCCGCGAAGCTCTTGCTGCCCTTCTGGATGGCTTCGCGGCTCTGGGCCTCGATGTCGGACGCTTCGAGCGCGCTCATTCGGCGGCCGGGGCCAGGGTGGCGAAGTCGTCGATCATAAGCCCGGCCGTGGCCTTGGCGCTGCCCACCACGCCCGGGATGCCCGCGCCCGGATGGGTGCCGGCGCCGACGAAATAGAGGTTGGGGATCACGTCGTCGCGGTTATGGGTGCGGAAGAAGGCGCTCTGGGTCAGGATCGGCTCCAGCGAGAAAGCCGCGCCCTTCCAGGCGTTGAGGTCCTTGACGAAGTCGTCCGGCGTGATGAAGCGGCTCGTCACCAGGTCCGCCGAAAGCCCCGGAATGTAGTGCTTTTCCAGATAGGCCAGGATGCGGTCGCGGTACTTGGGGCCCTCGACCGACCAGTCGATGTCGGCCGTCTCCAGGTTGGGCACCGGGGAGAGGGCGTAGAAGGTAGAGCAGCCTTCCGGGGCCATGGCCGGGTCGCTGGCGGTGGGGTGGTGCAGGTAGAGCGAGAAGTCCTCGGCCAGAGCGTTCTTGCCGTAGATCTCGCCGATCAGCTCGCGATAGCGGTTGCCGAAGCAGATCGTGTGGTGGCGGATCTCGGGATGCTGTGTCTTGAGGCCGAAATAGACCACGAACAGCGACGGGCTCCAGCGCTTGGCTTCCAGCGCCTTGCCGACCTTGCGGCCGCGCGGCTCCTCGCGGAGGAGATGGCGGTAGGTGT
>JASGDR010000532.1:0-3779 GCA_047607095.1 Caulobacter sp. | reverse complement strand
CGCGCTCGACGCGGGCGACCGCCCGCCGCGCCACCCACCACGAGCGGTGCACCTGCAGGCCGTCGAGCCCCGACAGTCCCTCGAGCACCCGCGCCATCGGCCCGGCCTCCAGCCGCGAGCCGGTCTCGGTGCGGACCCGGACATAGTGGTCCTCCATCTTCAGATAGAGGACGCCGGCGGCGACCAGGGGCGGAGCCGGCGCCTGCCCGCCTGACGCCGGGCCGATCACGGGAACGACCCGCATCTTCTCCAGGCGCCCGCGCGCATACACGTGCGCGACGGCGATCGGGGCCGAGATCGTCAGGCATTGGCCGAGCCAGTCGAGCGCCGTGAGTCTCTTCAGAAACGGCCACAGCGTGGTCGCGACATTAGCCACCAGGATCGCCTGCAGCACGCAACCGGCCAGGATCGCCGCCCCGGCCAGGGTCCAGACCGGAACCCTGAAGCGCTCCGCCCCCGCGACGGCCAGGCGGATCAGCAGGCCGAAGATCACCACCCCGGCCCAGAAGCAGCCGATCCAATAGGCGCAGCGCACCAGCACCGGTCCGTTGAAGTAGCTGCCGAAGGGGCCGACCACGCCCAGGAACGCCCCGATCGCCGTGGCGACGGAGAGGTCGATCGCCCATTCGCGGGCGGTTCCGAGCATGGCCCCCTGATCGGTCATGCCCGATCTATAGCGCCGTTCGCCGCTTCGCGAACCCGTTCGCCCGTTCACGCATGAGGCGTGGCGGCGCAAGGACCCCGGCCGCATCGGAGGGCGGTCGCCAACCGGAGCCGTCCATGTCGCCCCTTCGCCTCGTCACCCTGCTCGCCGCCCTCGCCCTGGCCGGCGGCGTCCACGCCGCCCAGCCCTCGCCCGGACCGCATGTCGGCTTCATGCGCGTCGAGGCGCCCGATCCCAAGGGCGCGCCGATCGAGGTCGGGATCTGGTACCCGACCGACGCGCCCGAGACCGGCCCGGTCGGCGGCATGGAGCTTCTGCCCGTCGCGCCCGGCGCGCCGGTCGCCGGCGAGCGCCTTCCCCTCGTCGTCATGTCGCACGGCAACGGCGGCTGGTTCGGCGGCCACTACGACACCGCCGCCGCCCTGGTGAGGAAGGGCTTCGTCGTCGCGGCCCTGACCCACACGGGCGACAACTACCGCGACCAGAGCCGCGCCCTGGAGATGACCGAACGGCCGCGGCAGCTTTCCGTGCTGATCGGCTACATGCTGGAAGCCTCGCCGATGCACGCGCGCATCGACGCCACGAAGGTCGGGGCGTTCGGCTTCTCGTCGGGCGGCTTCACGGTGCTGGCGGCGGCCGGCGGCGAGCCCAGCCTGGCGGCCGCCTTCCCCGGACACTGCCTGAAGCATCCGACCAACTACGACTGCCGCCTGATCGCCGGAAAGCCGCTGCCGGCCGGCGTGCTGGCCCCGACCTGGACCCACGACGCCCGGATCCGCGCCGTGGTCTCGGCCGCCCCAGCGCTGGGCTTCGCCTTCGGCAAGACGGGCCTGAAGGGCGTGACCCAGCCGCTGCAGCTGTGGAAGGCCGGAGACGACGAGATCCTGCCGGACCCCGACTACGCCGAGGCCGTGCATCGCGCCCTGCCCCGCGCCCACGACTACCGCGTCGTCGCCGGGGCGCGACATTTCGACTTCCTGGCCCCTTGCGGCCCGCGGGCGGCCCAAAGCCTGCCCGCCCCCTTGTGCGCAAGCGCTCCGGGCTTCGACCGGGCCGCTTTCCATGCCGATTTCAACACCCGGGTTGCGACATTCTTCGCCACCCGACTGGGCGTCGGAGAACGCTGAATTTCATGCCCGATTAACCATGATGACCGAGTCTGCGCGGGTCGCTTCCAGGAGCCGTCTTGCGCAGTCTCATCGCCGCCGTCGAACGTCTTGATCCGCTGACCGTCTTCGGGCGCGTGGCGGCCGTCAACGGCCTGTTGATCGAGGCCCGCGGCGGCCTGACCCGCCTGGCGGTCGGCGCCCGGGTCGAGATCGAGCGCATCGGCGCCCCCCTGCTGCCGGCCGAGGTGGTCGGCTTCCGCGAGACCCGCGCCCTGCTCATGCCCTTCGGCCCGGTCGAGGGCGTGGCCCCCGGCGCCGAGATCCGCATCATGCCCGAAGGCGCCACGGTGCGCCCGACCAAGGCGTGGCTGGGCCGCATCATCAACGCCTTCGGCGAGCCGATCGACGGTCTTGGCCCCCTGCCCCAGGGCGAGGTTCCCTATCCCCTGAAGACCCCGCCGCCGCCGGCCCACGCCCGCGGCCGGGTGGGCGAGCGCCTGGATCTGGGCGTGCGCTCGATGAACGTCTTCACCACCACCTGCCGCGGCCAGCGCCTGGGCATCTTCGCCGGCTCGGGCGTCGGCAAGTCGGTGCTGCTGTCGATGCTGGCCAAGGAAGCCACCTGCGACGCCGTCGTCGTCGGCCTGATCGGCGAACGCGGCCGCGAGGTGCGCGAGTTCATCGAGGAGACCCTGGGCGAGGAAGGCCTGCGCCGCGCGATCGTCGTGGTCGCCACCTCGGACGAGCCGGCCCTGACCCGCCGCCAGGCCGCCTACATGACCCTGGCCATCGCCGAGTTCCTGCGCGACCAGGATCAAGAGGTCCTCTGCCTGATGGACTCGGTGACCCGCTTCGCCATGGCCCAGCGCGAGATCGGCCTGGCCGCCGGCGAGCCGCCGACCACCAAGGGCTACACCCCCACCGTCTTCACCGAACTGCCCAAGCTGCTCGAGCGCGCCGGCCCCGGCCCGATCCGCGCCGACGGCACCACGGCCGCCCCGATCACCGCCCTGTTCACCGTGCTGGTGGACGGCGACGACCACAACGAACCGATCGCCGACGCCGCGCGCGGTATCCTCGACGGCCACATCGTGATGGAACGCTCGATCGCCGAGCGCGGCCGCTTCCCGGCCATCAACGTGCTGAAGTCGATCAGCCGGACCATGCCGGGCTGCCAGCTGCCGCACGAGCGCGACATCGTCAAATCCGCCCGCCAGGTGCTCTCGGCCTATTCCAACATGGAAGAGCTGATCAAGATCGGGGCCTACCGCGCCGGCGCCGACCCGACCGTGGACCGCGCCATCCAGCTCAATCCCGCGGTCGAGGCCTTCCTCAGCCAGAACCCCGACGAAGCCACGAGTCTTGACGATTCGTTCAACTTCCTCGGCCAGATTCTCCAAAGCGCCGCCTGAAGCGCTTTCGTACCGAGTAACCCGACATGACCAAGTGGGCCGCCTCCCTGATCCGCATCTCGAACCACGAGGTCGAGACGCTGCAGAAGCGCCTGTCGGAAGTGGTCGACCGCCGCGAGGCCGCCGAGATGCGGGTCGTGATGATGGACGCCGAGGCCGAGGCCGAGATCAAGCGCGCCGAGGGCGACGCTTCGGCCGGCTGGTACATGATCGGCTACCGCAAGGGCGTGCAGGTGCGCCGCGCCGAGGCCATGCTCGAGATCGACCAGATCAAGATCGAGGAAACCGGCGCCCGCGACGCGCTGTCGGTGGCCTTCGAGAACCTCAAGAAATACGAGCACGTCGCCGACGCCGCCAAGGCCGCCATGGCCAAGAAGGTCGGCAAGATGGAAATGGCCGCCCTCGACGAGCTGGGCCTGCGCCGCGCGGCGATGGGCGGGCGCTAACCCCCTCCGGCCCTCCGGGCCACCTCCCCCTGAGGGGGAGGATCTAAAGGCGCCGCGCCACAAGATGCTCCCCCTCTGGGGGAGCTGTCGGCGAAGCCGACTGTGGGGGCTCCCCCCCGCCCTTCACCCTTCCAAAACCTCCCCGTGG
>JASGDR010000531.1:0-4571 GCA_047607095.1 Caulobacter sp. | reverse complement strand
GCTGAAACTGATGAACTACCGCGCCGCCGGGGTGTTCGCCGCCCTCGACACGCGCAAGTGCGACGCCATCATGGCCAGCCTGTCCAAGACCCCGGAACGGCTCAAGCGCTACGACTTCGTCGACTACTGGCGCATCACCTCGAGCTTCCTGGTGCGCCAGAACCAGTACGCCCACTTCCGGGTGCTCGACGACCTGTCGGGCAAGCGCGTGGCCGTGCTGCTGGGCAGCCGCAACGAGGCCTGGCTGCGCGAGCAGAGCGACCGGTTCACGGCCGCCGGCAAGCGTCCGATCGAGCTGGTCAGCCTCAACACCAACGTCGCCGCCTTCCAGGAGCTGTCGCTCGGCCGCGTCGACGCCCTGCTCAGCAGCAGCGACATCAGCAGCTTCTACATGTCGCGCCGGCCGTCAGACTTCGTGATGGCCAACATGGCGGTGCGGCCCAACACCGTGCTGGGCATCGCGGTGTTGCGCGACAATCCGAGCGTCCGCCAGGCCCTGCAGGTCGACCTCGACGCGCTGGTCGCCGAAGGGCGCGTGCAGGCCGTCGTCGATCGCTGGGGCATCGCCAAGGGCGTCACCCTGTGCAGCACGGCCACGCCCTGCGACCCCGCCGTCAACCACGCGGCGACCGCCGGGAACAGCGGGCTGATCAAGCTGCGCTTCGACCTGGGCTATTTCCTGCGGTTCGTCTTCCAGCCGCCCAAGGTGCTGCTGCTGGGCCTGCTGGTGACGGTCGGCGCGGCGGCCGTCTCGCAGCTGCTGGGCACGGTCCTGGGAACGCTGCTGGCCCTGGCGGGCCGGGGGCGGTCGGCCGTGGCGCGGGTCCTGGTCGCCGGCTACGTCTGGTTCTTCCGCGGCACGCCGGTGCTGATCCAGCTGGTGCTGATCTATTTCGGCCTGCCGGCCCTGCTGGGCTTCGACCTCTTTCCCGGAAACATCAGCGTCCTCGGCGTTTCGATCAGCGGGGCCCTGATCGCCGGGGTCCTGGCCTTCTCGCTGCACGAGGCGGCGCTGATGAGCGAGATCATCCGCGCCGCCCTGGCCGCCATCGACCGCGGCCAGACCGAGGCCGCCCAGACGCTGGGCATGTGGCCGGGCCTGATCCTGCGCAAGATCATCTTCCCCCAGGCGGCCCGCATGGTGGTGCCGCCGCTGGGCAACCAGTTCAACGGCATGCTCAAGACTACCTCGCTGCTCAGCGTTATCGGCGTGGCCGAGCTGTTCCGCGGCGCCGAGGAGATGCAGGCCGCCTCGTTCATGACCTTCGAGGTCTATCTGGGGGTGTCGGTCTACTACCTGGCCCTGACCTTCCTCTGGAGCCTGGCCCAGCGGGCCATCGAGCGCCGCTTCTCGCGCAGCGTCGAGCCGACCCCCGAAACCGTCGTGAACAAGTCGAGGAGGCGCGCGTCGTGAGCGTCACCGAACCCTCCATCGTCGAACTGGTCGACGTCACCAAGCTTTTCGCCGGCCGGCCGGTCCTGGATCGCGTGTCGCTGCAGCTGCGCCGGGGCGAGACCATCGTGCTGCTGGGCCCGTCGGGCGCCGGCAAGTCGACCCTGATCCGCTGCGTCAGCGGCCTGGAGCCGATCTATTCCGGGATGATCTACGTCCAGGGCGAGCCGATGGGCATGACCCTGACCAACGGGACCTGGAAGCCGGACGACGCCCGCACCCTGGCCCGCAAGCGCCGCCAGGTCGGCATGGTCTTCCAGCGCTTCAACCTGTTTCCGCACATGACCGCGATCGAGAACGTCATGGCCGGGCCGGTCAATGTCCTTGGCGCGGCCAGGGAAGAGGCCCGGGCCCAGGCCGTCGAGCTGCTGGAGAAGGTCGGCCTGGGCGACAAGCTGGCCAGCTATCCGGCCCAGCTGTCGGGCGGCCAGCAGCAGCGGGTGGCCATCGCCCGCTCGCTGGCGATGAACCCGGCCGTCCTGCTTTTCGACGAGCCGACCAGCGCCCTCGATCCCGAGCGGGTCAAGGACGTGGTGGGCATCATCCGCGACCTGGCCAGGCAGGGCATGTCGATGATCGTGGTCAGCCACGAGATGGGCCTGGCCCGCGAGGCCGCCGACCGCGTCGTGATGATGGAGGCCGGTCGGATCGTCGAGGACGTTCCCGTCGCCCAGATCGACACCTCTCCGGACGCCGCGCGCGTCCGCCGTTTCATGACCGCTTTCTGAGTTCCGACCATGACCTTTCGTCCCGATGAACCGCACGCCGAGCCCGACGAGGGCCAGTCGATCCGGCCCTTCCTGCGCCGGCTCGCGGCCGACGGCGCGCTGCTGACGGTCGATGCGCCGGTGGACGCCCAGGCGTTCGAGGTCTCGGCCTTTCTGTCGGCCGCCGACGCCGGTCCGGCCCTGCTGTTCGACAATGTCGCCGGTTCGGACGTGCCGATCGTCGGCAACCTGCTCAGCGGCCGCGAGCGCATCGCCCAGGCGCTGGGCGTGGAGCCCCGCCAGCTGATCGAGAGCATCCACCGCTCGATCGCCGATCGCCTGCCGCCCGTCGCGGCGACCACGGCGCCGGTGCAGGAGGTGGTGATCGCCGAGGATCCGCTGGCGGCCCTGCCGGTGCCGCGCTTCTTCGAGCGCGAGGCCATGCCCTACATCACCGCCGGGGTGATCCTGGCGCGCGATCCCGAGACGGGGAAGGGCAACGCCTCGTTCGCCCGGTTCGGGGTGCTGGACGGCCGCACGGCCCTGGTCGGCATCGCGCCCAACCACCACCTGGCCCTGTTCTCGCGCCGGGCGGCCGCCCTGGGCAAGCCGCTGGAGATCGCCGTCGTCCTGGGGGCGCACCCCGCGATCCAGCTGGCCGCCTGCCTCTATCTGGGCGTGGGCGAGGACGAGCTGGAATGCGCCGGCCGCCTGCTGGGCGAGCCCGTCCGCATGGTCCCGGCCAAGACGGTCGACCTGATGGTGCCCGCGGAAGCCGAGATCGTGCTGGAAGGCGTGATCGAGGCCGACCGGCCGGTGGAGGAGCCCTTCGTCTCCGAATACCACGGCATGTACGAGAGCTACGGCGCGGGCTGCCTGGCGACCTTCAAGACCCTCACCCGGCGCCGCGACGCGCTCTTCCAGGTGATCGAGCCGGGCTATCACCGCGAGCATATCTATCTGGGCGCGCTGCCGATCGCCGCCAGCCTGATCAACGCCGTGTCGGCCGTCGTGCCGGGCGTGCGCGACGTGGCGGTGACCGAGGCCGGCTCGGGCCGCAACGACGTGGTGGTGCAGCTGCACAATCCCCGGCCGGGCGATGCGCGCCGGGCGATGTTCGCGGTGTTCGCCGCGGTCAGCATCGTCAAGCGCGTGACGGTGGTCGATTCCGACATCGACCCCTGGGACGCCGTCGCCGTCGACTGGGCGCGGATGAACCGCATGCGCCTGGAGCGCGACATCCTCGTGCTGCCGGCCTGCGGCGCCGACCGCTCCGAGCCGATGGAGGACGGCAAGCTGGTCACCAAGGCCGGCTTCGACGCCACCGCCAAGGCCGCCGACCGGGCAGAGGGGATCGGCAAGGCGCTGCCCTCCGCCGCGGCCGCCGCGACCGCCAAGGCCTGGTTCGAGCAGCGTCTGGAGCCGCGCGAGCGGGCCTGGCTGAAGCCGTGAGCCGAAGATGAGCGGCAAGCCTCGCATCATCGTCGGCATTTCCGGGGCGTCCGGCGCGGCGCTCGGTATCGAAGCGCTGCGCCTGCTGCGGGAGACGGGCGCGGTCGAGACCCATCTGGTCGTCTCGTCCTCGTCCGCGCGGACGATCCGCGAGGAGACCGACTACACCCTCGATCAGGTGGAGGCCCTGGCGGACCATCGCCACGGCTTTCGCGACATCGGCGCGGCGATCGCCAGCGGCTCGTTCCGGACCCAGGGCATGCTGGTCGCGCCGTGCTCGATGCGCACGCTGGGGGCCATCGCCGGCTCGATCGCCGACAACCTGCTGGTCCGCGCGGCCGACGTCTGCCTCAAGGAGCGCCGCCGCCTGGTGCTGCTGGTCCGCGAGACGCCGCTGCACCTGGGCCACATCGAGCTGATGGCCCAGGTCACCCGCTTCGGCGCGATCGTCATGCCGCCCGCGCCCGCCTTCTACACCCGCCCGTCCAGCGTCGACCAACTCGTGACCCAGATCGCGGCGCGGGCCCTGGACGTGCTGGGCGTCGACACCCCCGCGCTCAAGCGCTGGCCTGACAAGGAGCAACAAGATGGCTGACCGCGTGTTCAAGGGCGCCGTCGTCCTTCCCGACCGCATCATCGAGGACGGCTGGGTGCTGGCCGCCGACGGCGTGGTGCAGCGCGTGGGGCAGGGGGCCGCTCCGGCCGGCGAGGTCGAGGGCGGCGCGGGCTTCCTGGTGCTGCCCGGGGCCATCGACGCCCAGACCCACAGCCGCAGCCAGAAGGACCAGGAGGATTTCGTCTGGTCGACCAAGAGCGCGGCCGCTGGCGGCGTCACCACCATCGTCGACATGCCCTATGACGAGGGCAACCTCGTCTGCTCGGCCGAAGCGGTGAAGATCAAGGTCGATCATGCATCGCCGCAGGCGCGCGTGGATTTCGCGCTCTACGGCACCGTCGAT
>JASGDR010000530.1:0-8540 GCA_047607095.1 Caulobacter sp. | reverse complement strand
GGGGCGAAGGCGCCACCACGCTGGAATGGACCCTGTCCTCGCCGCCGCCGTTCCACCAATTCAGCGAGCCGCCGGTCATCAAGGCCGACGATCATCACTGATCTCTGGTAAGATAGCAGTATAAGCGCGGGGGCGCGGATCGGGCGGCAGCCCGGCCCGCGCCCTTCGCCCATCAAGACCTAGCTTTCCAAGATACCGTATCCCATGGCCAAGCCCGCCGTTCTCCCGTCAGACACGCACCGGATCGAGCCGGTCCGCGCCGCGCGCTGGCAGGACTATTTCCAGCTGATGAAGCCGCGCGTGATGTCGCTGGTGGTGTTCACGGGCCTGACCGGCCTGGTCGCCGCCCGCACGCCGATCCACCCGTTGCTGGGCGCGGTGGCGGTGCTGTGCATCGCGGTCGGGGCCGGCGCCTCGGGCGCGCTGAACATGTGGTACGACGCCGACATCGACGCCAAGATGCGCCGCACCCGCGGCCGCCCGGTGCCGTCCGGCCTGGTCGAGGGGGCGGAAGCCGCCGCTCTCGGCGTGGTGCTGTCCCTGCTGTCAGTGATGCTGCTGGGCATGGCCATCAACTGGCTGGCGGCGGGCCTGCTGGCCTTCACCATCGTCTTCTACGCCGTGGTCTACACCATGTGGCTGAAGCGCTGGACGGCCCAGAACATCGTCATCGGCGGCCTGGCCGGCGCGCTGCCGCCGGCCATCGGCTGGGCGGCGGCCACCGGCGCGGCCCCGCTGAACGCCTGGCTGATGGTGCTGATCATCTTCCTGTGGACCCCGCCGCACTTCTGGGCCCTGTCGCTCTACATCAGCACCGACTACGCCAAGGCCGGCGTGCCGATGCTGCCGGTGGTCAAGGGGGCCAAGGCCACCCGCCGGCAGATCCTGATCTACAGCCTGATCTTCATTCCCGTCTGCCTGGCGCCGGCCTTCACCGGCCTGGGCGGTCCGCTGTACCTGGCCGTTTCGGGCCTGGGCGGCCTGGTCTTCCTGACTCTGGCCTGGCGGGTGTTCCGCAGCGACGCCGGCGACGCGGCCGATCCGCGCGCGGCCGATCGCGCCCTCTACGAGGTGGAGGCCGCGCCGGCGCCAGCCGCGGAGCCGACGCCGGAAGGCAAGCGCCCGCCGCCGGTCGGCGGGGCCAAGGACGCCCGCAACCTGTTCGCCTTCTCTATCCTCTATCTCTTCGCCCTGTTCGCCGCCCTGCTGGCCGAGGCCATGATCGGCCTGAAGGCCCTGGAGCTCCTGCATTGACCGATCCGAAGAAGACCCTCGCCGTCCAGCCGGACAAGGACGACGCCATCCGCGCCCGCAACGGCCGCAACATCGCGCTGGCCGTGGGGCTGATCGCCTTCGTGGTCCTGGTGTTCGTGGTCACCCTGGTGAGGCTGGGCGCCAATGTCGGAAACCGGTTCTGACGCGCCGCCGGCCGACGCCGGCGTGAAGACCCCGGCCGAGCTGCAGGCCCGCCGCAACAGGCGCGTGGCGCTGATCTGCGCGGCCGCCTTCGTCGGCATGGTCGGCGCGGCCTATGCGGCGGTGCCGCTGTACAAGCTGTTCTGCCAGGTCACCGGCTTCGACGGCACGGTGCGGCGGGCGGAGGCCGCCCCGACCAAGGTGCTCGACCGCAGCGTCCAGATCCGCTTCGACGCCAACGTCCGCAACCTGCCCTGGACCTTCACCACCGAGCAGGTCAGCCAGGACATCAAGCTGGGCGCGCAGGGCCTGGCCTTCTTCAAGGTCACCAACACCAGCGACAAGCCCCAGACGGGCCGGGCCATCTACAACGTCGTGCCCGAGCAGGCCGGGGCCTATTTCCAGAAGATCGAGTGCTTCTGCTTCTCGAACCAGACGATCGAGCCGGGCCAGACGATCGAGTTCCCGGTGGTCTACTTCGTCGATCCGCGCTTCGCCGATGATCCCGAGACCAAGGGCAAGTCGGAAATCACGCTGTCCTACACCTTCTTCCCGGCCGTCGAAGGGCAGGAAGGCAAGACGGACGTGCCCCGCATCGTCGTGCCTCTTGGCGGAACAGCGTCCGACAGACTATAGCAATTCATAAGGGAGAGGCGCGGGCCGGGGGGACCTACGCGACGCGCTTTCATAAGATCAAAGAGGGTTCGCAACACATGGCCCACGGCGCCGTCAAACACGACTACCATATCCTGCCGCCCAGCCCGTGGCCGTTCGTCGGCTCGGCCGCCGCCACGGTCATGGCGCTCGGCCTGATCGCCTGGATCAAGGGCGGGGTGTTCGGCATCGAGAAGGGCCAGTGGTGGCTGTTCGCCGCCGGTCTGGCCGGCGTGCTCTACACGATGTTCGGCTGGTGGCGCGACGTCATCAAGGAGGCGAACGCCGGCGACCACACTCCGGTCGTGTCGATCGGCCTGCGCTACGGCATGGTGCTGTTCATCGCCTCGGAAGTGATGTTCTTCGTGGCGTGGTTCTGGATCTTCTTCGAGATGGCCCTGTTCCACGGCCACCGCACCCTGTCGGGCATCGAAGAAGTGCGCACCGCCTGGGCCAGCTGGCCGCCGGCCGGCGTCGAGACCGTCTCGCCCTGGCACCTGCCGCTGGTCAACACGCTCACCCTGCTGCTGTCGGGCACCACCATCACCTGGTCGCACCACGCCCTGCAGCAGGGCGACCGCAAGGGCGCCCAGTGGGGCCTGATCCTGACCATCCTGCTCGGCGCGCTGTTCACCTGCATCCAGGTCTACGAATACGCCCACATCAACCACGAGCAGCTGTTCTACAACGAGGCCGCCGCCAATTCGGGTCTCTACGGCTCGACCTTCTTCCTGGCCACCGGCTTCCACGGCTTCCACGTCTTCGTGGGCACGCTGTTCCTGATCGTTTGCCTGATCCGCCTGATGAACGGCGCCTTCACGCCCAAGCAGCACTTCGGCTTCGAAGCGGCCGCCTGGTACTGGCACTTCGTCGACGTGGTCTGGCTGTTCCTGTTCGCCTTCATCTACGTGATCTTCGGCGCCTCGACGCACTAAGGTCACGGTCTTCCGAGGGGCCCGGAACGCCGACCAGCGTTCCGGGCCTTTTTCGTTTTCGATCGTGCGTCGCCCTCGTCCTTCGACAAGCTCAGGATGAGGACGATGGGCGGCGCTGTAGAAATCCTCTTCCTGAGCCTGTCGAAGGACGAGGGTTTCGGACCAAGGACGTTCGATGCCCAAGACCAATCCCTACGCCGCCGGCGCCGCCGGGCGGTGCCCCGTCTGCGGCGAGGGCTTCCTGTTCGAGGGCTTCCTCAAGATCGCGCCGCGCTGCGAGGCCTGCGGCTATGACCTCGGCAAGCACGAGACCGGCGACGGGGCGGCGACCTTCGTCATCCTGATCGCCGGCTTCCTGTGCGCGTTCGGGGCGCTGTTTTCGATGTTCGCCTGGAACTGGCCGGTGTGGCTGCTGCTGCTGGTCTGGCTGCCGCTGACGGGCCTGGCCTGCCTCTTCCTGATGCGGCCGGCCAAGGGCCTGATGGTGGCCGCCCAGATCGCCAACAAGGCCGCCGAAGCGGGGCGCGACGATGTCTGAGGCGCCGCCCGTGAAGAAGCCCGGCTTCCCGATCGGCCTGACGATCGCCACCCTGATCGCCTTCGCCATCCTCTGCGGCCTGGGAACCTGGCAGGTGAAGCGCCTGGCCTGGAAGGAAGACCTGCTGGCGCGGATCGAGAAGCTGAAGACGGCGCCGGCCCGGCCGCTGGACGAGGTGCTGAAGGGGCGCGCGGCGGCCTCGCCCGATCTCGAATGGACGCGGGTCACGGCGACCTGCGCGCCGGAAGAGGGCGCGGACTTTCCGATCCCGCCGCGCTACGCCCTGCGCGACGGCGAGATCGTCTGGCGGGCGCAGGGCGCGTGCCGTCCCTTCGGCCCGGCCGGTCCTGTGTTCCTGGTCGACCGGGGCTATATCGAGGCGTCCAGCGGTCAGATGACCGCCCCGGCCTTCCAGGCCGCCGCGCCCTTGCGGCTGACGGGGGTGCTGCGGCGCGCCGTCCTGCCCGAGAACGCCGCGCCGACCGCCTCCCAGCTCGACAAGGCGGCCGAGCCCAAGGTCAGCGCCGACGGCCGAAGCCTGGAGCGGGTCGTGACCGTGACCGCCCGGGCGTTCGAGCCGATGATGATCGTCGTCGAAACCGAGAGCCCCGCCGTCCCCGGCGTCACGCCCGCGCCCCTTCCGGCAGAAATTTCCAACCGGCACCTGGAATACGCGCTTACGTGGTTTGGTCTTGCCGTGACCCTGCTCTTTATCTATGCCGCCATGCTCTGGCGGAGGATGAGGCCCTGATGCGTTACGTCTCGACCCGGGGCGAGTCCCCCTCGATCGGTTTCCTGGACGCGGTGCTGGCCGGCCTGGCTCCCGACGGCGGCCTCTACGTGCCGGAAGCCTGGCCGACCTTCACGCCCGAAGAGATCGCCGCCTTCGCCGGCAAGTCCTACGCCCAGGTGGCCGCCGCCGTGCTCGGCAAGTTCGTCGGCGACGACATCCCGGCCGACGACCTGGCCCACATGTGCGACGAGGCCTACGCCAGCTTCACCCACGCGGCCGTGACGCCGCTGAAGCAGCTGGCCGCCAACCGTTACCTGCTGGAGCTGTTCCACGGCCCGACCCTGGCCTTCAAGGACGTGGCGATGCAGCTGTTGGGGCGGCTCTACGACTACGTGCTGTCGCGCCAGTCGCGGACCATGACCATCATCTGCGCCACCTCGGGCGACACCGGCGGCGCGGCCGTCGAGGCCTTCCGCGGCCGCAGCAACGCCCGCATCGTCGCGCTCTTCCCCGAAGGCCGGATCAGCGAGGTCCAGCGCCGGTTCATGACCACGGCGGAAGACGCCAACGTGTCGTGCGTCTCGGTGCAGGGCTCGTTCGACGACTGCCAGGCCATCGTCAAGCAGGCCTTCCAGGACGACCAGTTCCGCCACGCGGTGGACCTGTCGGGCGTCAACTCGATCAACTGGGCGCGGATCGCGG
Source organism: Caulobacter sp. (assembly GCA_047607095.1). Classification (GTDB taxonomy): domain Bacteria; phylum Pseudomonadota; class Alphaproteobacteria; order Caulobacterales; family Caulobacteraceae; genus Caulobacter. The sequence goes on along the minus strand of JASGDR010000530.1, from coordinate 3,562 downwards.
CCCAGAGCGTCTATTACTTCACCGCCGCCGTCAGCCTGGGCGCGCCGGCCCGCGAAGTGGCCTTCGTCGTGCCGACGGGCAATTTCGGCGACGCCTACGCCGCCTTCGTGGCCAGGCAGATGGGCCTGCCGATCGCCAAGGTCGCGGCCGCCACCAACAGCAACGACATCCTGGCCCGCGCCTTCGAGGACGGCCGCTATTCGCGCGGCGCCGTGGCCGCCACCCAGAGCCCGGCCATGGACATCCAGGTCGCCTCCAACTTCGAGCGGCTCTATTTCGAGGCCGTGCGCCGCGACGGCGTCGAGACCGGCCGGGCCTTCCGGGGCTTCGCCACCACCGGCGTGCTCGACATCCCGCCCAGCGCGCACGCGATGATGCGCGAGCTGTTCGTCGGCGCCTCGGTCACCGAGGCCGACACCGCCAAGACCATGCTGGCGACGCTGAACGAGACCGGCGAGGTCGTCGATCCGCACACCGCCGTCGGCCTGGCCGCCGCCGCCCGCCTGCGCCTGGAAGATCCGAAGACCCCGGTCGTGGTGCTGTCGACCGCCCACCCGGCCAAGTTCCCCGAGGCCGTGCTGGCGGCCACCGGCGTCGTCCAGGGCGTGCCGCGCGGCGCGCCGGACCTGTCGGCCAAGCCCGAGCGCTTCGACCGCCTGCCGGCGGACCCGGCCGCCGTGAAGGCCCACGTGCGGGCGTTCGCGGGGAAGTGACGCCAGAGAACCTCCCCCACAGGGGGAGGTTCCCGGATCTGTGGCTTTCGGCGCCTTACGCGGCTACACGGAGGGCGATGAGCCTTCCGACCCTTCATACCCTGCCCAATGGCGTCCGCGTCGTCTGCGATCCCATGCCTGGTCTCGAGACCCTGGCGCTCAGCGTCGTGGCCGGGCGTGGGGCGGCCTACGAGGATCCGGCGCGGTCGGGCTGGTCGCACCTGCTCGAGCACATGGTGTTCAAGGGCGCCGGCGGGCGCAGCGCCCGCGACATCGTCGAGGTGGTCGAGGCGCAAGGCGGCCAGATCAACGCCGCCACCGGCTACGAGCGCACCAGCTTCCAGATCCGCGCCCTGAAGGGCGGCCTGCCGCTGGGCGTCGAGGTGGTCGCCGATCTCGTGCGGCGTCCCACCCTGGACGCCGGGGATCTCGCCCGCGAGAAGCAGGTGGTCGCCCAGGAGATCGCCGAGGCCGCCGACGCGCCCGACGACTACGTGTTCGACCTGCTGCAGAAGGGCGCCTGGGGCGACCATCCGGTCGGCCGGCCGATCCTGGGCACGGTCGACAGCGTCGAGGCCGCCACGCCTGAAGCGCTGTCCGAATGGCGCGCCAGCCTCTACGCCGCCGACCGGCTGGTGGTCAGCGCCACCGGCGCGGTCGAGGAGGCCGAACTGCTGGACCTGGCGCGGAAGGCGTTCGGCGACCTGCCGGCGACGCCGGGCGCGCCGGTTCCCGACCCCGCCCCGTTCGTCGGCGCCTCGTTCGCCGAGACCCGCAAGCTGGAGCAGGCGCATCTCGTTCTGATGCTGCCCGCCGCCGGTTCGCGCGACGACGACTATTTCGCCCTGCGCGTCTTCGCCGAGGCCCTGGGCGGGGGCATGTCGTCGCGGCTGTTTCAGGAAGCCCGCGAGAAGCGGGGCCTCGCCTACAACATCGACGCCTATGCCGACACCTATGCCGACATGGGGGCGCTTGGCGTCTACGCCGGCTGCGCGGCCAAGGACGCGGGCCAGACCGCCCAGGTCTGCGCCGAGCAGCTGCTGGCCCTGGTCGAGCGGATCGACGAGGCCGAGCTGGCCCGCTGCAAGGCCCAGCTGAAGGCGCACATGTTCATGGCCCGGGAACAGCCGCTGGCCCGCGCCGAGCAGGCCGCCGGCCAGGCCCTGACCTTCGGCCGGCTGTTCTCGCCCGCCGAGCTGGCGGCCGGGGTCGATGCGGTCAGCGCGGCCGACATCGCCCGCCTGGGCCGGCGGATGCTGGCGCCCGAAAGGGCGGCGAGCGCCGTCCTGGGAGCCAAGTCCGCGCTGGGCGCCGGTGAAATCTTCCGGCGGACGTTGTTCGGCGGACAATAAGCCGCAATGGTGCGGCCCCCGCCGTTCGAGACCCGCCGCTTGTCCGCCATTCTCCGCCTCTTCCGCATCGACCAGGGCCCGCGCATCGAGGGCGAGCGGATCTATCTGCGCCTGCCGCGCCTGGCCGATCACAAGCCCTGGGCCGAGCTGCGGGCCGGGTCGCGCGCCTTCCTGACGCCGTGGGAGCCGACCTGGCCGGCCGACGACCTGACGAGGGCCGCCTTCCGCCAGCGGCTGGCCGCCTACGCCCGAGAACTCGAACTGGGAGAAGCCTTTCCGTTCTTCGTATTCCGCAAGAGCGACGATGCGATCGTGGGCGGGGTGCGGCTGTTCAACATCCGTCGGGGCGTCTCCCAGACCGGCGTGCTGGGCTACTGGGCCGGCGAGGCGCATGCGGGGCAGGGCTATACGACCGAGGCCGTGCGGGCGGTGATCGACTTCGCCTTCGGCCCGTTGGGGCTCCACCGGCTGGAGGCGGCCTGCATGCCGCACAACGCGCGCTCGGCCGGCCTGCTCGCGCGGTGCGGGTTTTCCGAGGAAGGATATGCGCGCGCTTATCTTAAAATTAACGGCGAGTGGCGAGATCATCGTCTGTTCGGGTTGATTGCTCCGTCGTGAGCGCCGCTCGGACCGCACGCCGTCCATCCATGGGGGATCGGGCGGCGCGGGAACGGGCATGTCTTTCAAGGTAGCCGAGCGTAGGATCTGGGACGCGACGACCACGCTGGAAGCGTTGGGCGCGGCGGAGGTCGCGCTGTGGCACTGGGATCCCGAGGCCGACCGTCTGCGCATCAACGGCGCGGCCCGGGCTCTGGGCCTGTCGCCCCTGGCGCCCGAATGCGCCTCGGCCGCTTTCCGGGCCCTCGCCCTGCCGCAGGACCGCGCCCAGGCCGACGAGCTGCTGCGCGTGCGCGAGGCCGGTTCCGAGATCGTCGTGCGCATGCGCATGCGCGGCGGCGAGACCTGCATCTGGCGCGGCGTCTGGCTGGAAGAAGGCTTGCGCGCCGCCGGCGTGATCGCCCCGGAAGTGAAATTCGCCGCCTCGGGCAAGGACGACCTCACCGGTCTTCTCGACCGCCGCAGCTTCATCGCCCGCGCCCGCGAGCGCCTGACCCATACCGGCGTGCACGAGCTGGTCGTGGCCGATCTCGACCGCCTGCGCCGCCTGAACGAGGCCCTGGGCCACGAGCGCGCCGACCTCGTGCTGGCCGCCCTGGGCTCGCGCCTGGCCGCCGCCTTCCCGGAAGGCTCGATCCTGGGCCGCATCGGCGAGGACGAGTTCGCCGTGCTGTGCGAACCGGCCGGCTACGAGCCCGCAGAGGTGCTGCGCGCGGCGCTGGAACAGCCGCTGCGCATCGCCGGCTTCGACATCCACCCGACCCTGACCATCGGCGCCGTCTCGGCCGAGGGCGGCGAGGACGCGCCGGAAGCCGCCGAGCTGGTCCGCCGCGCCGAGCTGGCCGTCGAGGCCGCCGCCGCCAACGGACGCGGCTCGGC
>JASGDR010000529.1:0-3801 GCA_047607095.1 Caulobacter sp. | reverse complement strand
GTCGTAGCCAGGCGCGATGTCCGTGGTCAACGGGCCGAGGGTGTAGAACGGGGCCTCGTGGCAGTGCTTCAGCTGCTCGTCCATGTTGGCCTTGATCTTGTGCATGGCCACGTGGCCCGGCCCCTCGATCATCACCTGCACGCCGTGCTTCCAGGCCACCTTGGTCAGCTCGCCCAGGGTGCGCAGCTCGCTGAACTGGGCCTCGTCGTTGGCGTCGGCGGTCGAGCCAGGACGCAGGCCGTCGCCCAGCGAGAACGACACGTCGTAGGCGCGCATGATCTCGCAGATCTCTTCGAAGCGCTCGTAGAGGAAGTTCTCCTTGTGGTGGGCGAGGCACCACTTGGCCATGATCGAGCCGCCGCGCGAGACGATGCCCGTGACCCGCTTGGCCGTCAGCGGCACGAACGGAAGGCGCACCCCGGCGTGGATCGTGAAGTAGTCGACGCCCTGCTCGGCCTGCTCGATCAGGGTGTCGCGGAAGACCTCCCAGTTCAGGTCCTCGGCCACGCCGCCGACCTTCTCCAGCGCCTGGTAGATCGGCACGGTGCCGATCGGCACGGCGCTGTTGCGGATGATCCAGTCGCGGATGTTGTGGATGTTGCGGCCCGTCGACAGGTCCATGACCGTGTCGGCGCCCCAGCGGGTGGCCCAGACCATCTTGTCGACCTCGTCGGCGACGGTGCCGAGCACGGCCGAGTTGCCGATGTTGGCGTTGATCTTGACCAGGAAGTTGCGGCCGATGGCCATCGGCTCCAGTTCGCCGTGGTTGATGTTGGCCGGGATGATGGCGCGGCCGCGGGCCACTTCCTGGCGCACGAACTCGGGCGTGACGAAGTCGGGCACCGAAGCGCCGAAGTCCTCGCCGTCGCGCACGCAGGGGGCCGACTGCTCGCGGCGCAGGTTCTCGCGGATGGCGACGTATTCCATCTCGGCGGTGATGATCCCGGCGCGGGCGTATTCCAGCTGAGTGACCAGCTTGCCGGTCGTTCCACGATAGACCTTGCGGCCGTTGTCGGGGAACTGCGGGGCCAGGTGCTTGCCCTGGGCGAAGCCGTTGTCCTCGGGCTTCACCTCGCGCGGGTTGCTCACGACCTCGACGTCGCCACGGGCGACGACCCAGGCCTCGCGGGCGCGCTCCAAGCCCTTCTCGATGTCGATCTTGGCGGCCGGATCGGTGTAGGGGCCGGACGGGTCGTAGATGGTCACCGGCGGCTCGTTGGCCGACGGGTGGACGGCCACCTCGCGGAACGGCACCCGGATGTCGGGGAACAGCTCGCCGGCCTGGTGGACCTTGCGCGACCCCGGGATCGGGCCGGTGGCGACGTTGTCCGTCGCCGGGATGATGGGGGTTTGGGCGTTCATGTTGCGGGCTCCTCAAGCATTGAAGAGACCCGGACGTGTCGAGCTAAGTCGGTTGTACGGCCCGGACTGTACGCACCGGCGCCGCGTTCCCTCCCTTCGCCGGCATGACCCGGATCAGGTTCGACGGGTCAGGGCTCAAGCCCAATCTCAGCCGCGACAGCGACCCCCCGGTGAACAGGCCGGACACTAGGGATTTGCTCGGCGCATGAAAAGGTTTTTCAGGTCTTGCCGGGCTCCGCAGGCCGCAGTCCGGCTTGCTTGAGCAACCCGGTCAATCCCGTCTGTACTGCGGGAAGGACTCCGTCGGCGCCAATTCCCGCCAGCACGGACAGGGCCACAACCAACTGAGGCTCCGGTAGCCCCTCGGTGTCGAGACGGGTGAGACCGATCAGGGCGCCGCCGACGAAAATGATGAAATACGCCAGCAGGCCAGCGACCGTCGCCCATAACAGAAACACCAACTGCCCCCAGGCCGGCACCGGATTGCTGGAAGATATAATTCTCCACCAGACCGCGAACGCACCTCCCATCAATCCCCCTACGGCGGCGAGATAGAAGATGATCCGCAGATAGGGCGTGGCTGCATTCACGCAGACAACGAAGCTGCATTCGAAGGCCGTTTCTCCAGCGCGGAGAATAGCCGCCTTTTCGAGATCGCTCTCCTCTCGCGCCTCCTTCAAGCGCCGATCCGAAGCTTGATAGACTTCCAGCGCGGACTGATAAGCCTGCCGAGCTCCGACGCGAGCGAAGTCTTTTTTGTTCAAATCAAGTTGAGATTTCCGAAGCACCTGCCACTTTGCATCCAAATCGGCTTCCTGGATGCACGCGCCCTTCTTTTTTCCACAACGATCCTTTAAAACAAGAAGCCTATTAAATGACAAGGCTTCATAATCAAGACCCGACTTCCACAACCTTTCTGAGTCCGCAACGAATCGAAAGTATTTCTCTAATTCGTTCTTAAAATCACTTCTCGCATCAACATGGCTTTTATTTTGCTCCGACCAATCCTTTTCCGCTGACTGCAACGACGCATAGGCATCGTCACTTTGTTGCTTGGTGCCGCCTTTCCTTTCGAGTTTGTCCCGCAAATCTTCGATCGAACGGATTTTTTCCTCGATGAAGGCGGCGGACGGCACGCCTTTAGCTGAGAAGGTCGTCATCGCCTGCCGCTGATAGCTCCCGACTTCCAGCATGTAGGACAACGACCAGGCGCTCGCGATCGTGATCAGCAACATCACGATGTAGAACGGGCTACGCCTTAGGATGGACTTGGATGGCGCGGTGCTCTCAAGGACCGACATAGCTTCCCCCAAAGCCGTGATCCTGAAAACGTTAACACAACCAATGAGAGAATTATAGCTCTACAGCTCGCTCGCCGAGAAGGTGTCGCAGGCCGCCGGCTTGCCCGAGTCGTAGCCCCTGCCGAACCAGCGCATGCGCTGGGCGCTTGAGCCGTGGGTGAAGCTGTCGGGCACGACGCGCCCCTGCGCCTTTTCCTGGATGGCGTCGTCGCCGACGGCGGCGGCGGCGCCCAGGCCGTCCTCGATGTCGGCGCGGGAGATCTGGATGTTCGAGACCTCCGGCGCGTGACGGGCCCAGACGCCGGCGTAGCAGTCGGCCTGCAGCTCCAGCCGCACCGAGCCGCTCTCGGCGCCCTGGCGTCCCAGGCGGTCGGCCTGGCGGTTGGCGCCCAGCTGGTTCTGGATGTGGTGGCCGATCTCGTGGCTGATGACATAGGCGCGGGCGAACTCGCCCTTGGCCCCGAACCGCGTCTCCAGCTCGTTCCAGAAACTGAGGTCGAGATAGACCTTGCGGTCGGCCGGGCAATAGAACGGCCCCATGGCCGCCTGGCCGGTCCCGCAGCCGGTGCCCGTGGAGGCGTCGTAGAGCACCACGGCGGCCGGCGGGACGTACTTGCCGCCCGAGCGGGCGAAGATCGGCCCCCAGACGTCGGTGTTCGAGGTCTCGATGACGTCGACGAAGCGCCCGCCCTCGTCCTGCACCGAGCCGCGCTGGCCTTCCTGCTGGGCGGCAGGCTGCTGGCCGCCGTTGACCACGCTGAGCGTGGTCTCGGGATTGATGCCGAAGACGAAATAGCCCACGGCCGCCAGAACCAGCGCCCCGACGCCGCCCCCGATCGCTCCGACCGGACCCAGGCCGCGGCGGTCTTCGATGTTGCCGGAGCGCCGGCCGTCTTCCCATTCCATCCGCGCGGTGTCCCTGGTGTTCGAAAAAGCAGTTCGAAAGGCTAGTGGTCGGAGGCGGGCCGAACGGCCCGGATCACCGCATTGCTCCGCGCCAGACGCTCGTCGGTCAAGCGGTCCAGTTCGTCGAGGCGCAAAGACAGGGCCGCGGCGGCGTCGCCGCGCTCGGGCAGGGCCTGGACGGTCGGCGCCGGAGCCGCTTCCGGCGGCCGCATCGCCCGCAGGCTCGCCGCCG
>JASGDR010000528.1:0-5262 GCA_047607095.1 Caulobacter sp. | reverse complement strand
GGCTGGCCAGGGCGCCCCCGTCGATCGACGGAAGGTGGCCCGCCCGCGCCAGGCCGGCCAGGGCGAGGGCCTGGTCGTGGGCGGCGGCCGCGGCGGCGAGGCCGGGATTGGCCTTGGCGGCCCGCGCCTCCAGTTCGTTCAGCACCGGGTCGCCATAGATGGTCCACCAGTCGCCGCGCGGCTGGTCGTCGGCCGGCGCGGCCGGGGTCCAGGGGCCGGTTTCCTTGAAGGCGGCCGGCGCGGCGACGGCGGGCGGAGCATAGGCCGGGGCGCCGGCGCAGGCGGTCAGCGCCGAGGCCGCCGCCGAGATCAGCAGCAGGGCGCGCGCCTCAACCCTTCGCATGGGCCGCTCCCTGGGGGCCGTCGGCCACCCGCACGAGATCGCCGTCGGCCAGGGCTTCGGGCGGGTTGTCGATCACCCGCTCGCCCGGCTGCAGTCCCGCGCCGATCTCGACCTCGGTTCCCAGGTCGCGGACGATGGTCACCGGGCGGACCTTCACGTGGCCGTCGCCGCCGACCACGGCCACGGTCGGGGCGCCGTGCTTGAAGAGAACGGCGGTGGCCGGGATCCGGGTCGTCGTGGCCGCGGCCGGCAGCTTGAACGCCGCCTGGGCGTAGGCGCCCGGCTTCAGCCTGCCGTCGGGATTGTCGATCTGCAGTTCGACCAGCATGGCGCCGCTCCGGCCCACGGACTGGGCGTCGTTGACCACCGAGGCGGTGAAGGTCTCGCCGGGATATTCCGGCACGGTCAGCTGCGCGGTCAGCCCGCGGCGGATCAGGGCCGAATAGTTCTGCGGCACGCTGACATAGACGCGCATGCGGTGCTGGTCGGCGACGGTGAACATCGCCGTGTCGGCCGAGCCGCCGACCGAGATCAGCTGGCCGATGTCGGTGTTGCGGGCGGTGACCACGCCGTCGAACGGCGCGGTGATGCGCTTGAACGACCGCTGGGCCAGCAGGCGGCTGAGATCGGCCTGGGCGGCGTTGACCGCCGAGTTGCGGGCGGCCAGGTCGCCGGCCTTCTCGTCGGCCTCCTGGCGCGAGACCGCGTCCTGGGCGACCAGGCCCTCCCAGCGCTTGGCCGTGAGCGCCGACAGGCGCTGGTTGGCCTGGGCGGTGGCCAGGTTGGCGCGGGCCTGCAGCACCTGCTGATCGAGGTCGGGCGTGTCGATCTCGGCCAGCACCTGGCCGGCCTTCACCCGCTGGCCGATGTCGACGTACCAGCGCTTGAGATAGCCGCTGGTCCGGGCGTGGATCGGGGCGTTGTAGAACGCCTGCACGTCGCCGGGCAGCACGAGGTCGGCGTGGCCGCCGCCGGCCACCGGGGCCAGGGCGACCGTCGGGATGGCCTGGTCGCGGGTCCAGGTCTTCAGCGACTGATCGGCATGGACGCGCACGGCCAGTCCGCCGGCCACCACCACGGCGGCCAGGACCAGCCCGGCGACGCCGGCCAGCTTCAAGCGACGCGTCGAGATCGCGCCCTGGGCGGGAACGGCTTGAGGATCAGACATGGGACGGAGCTCCGGTGGTCGGTCCGGCGGGAACGGTTTTGGCGGCGGCCTTGCGGGCGTGGACGAGGCTGAAGATCACGGGGACGAACAGCAGGGTGGCGGTGGTGGCGAAGATCAGGCCGCCGATGACGGCCCGGCCCAGAGGGGCGTTCTGCTCGCCGCCTTCGCCCAGGCCCAGCGCCATCGGGCCCATGCCGATGATCATGGCCAGGGCCGTCATCAGCACCGGGCGGAAGCGGGTGAAGCCGGCTTCGATCGCGGCCGTCAGGGCGTCGCCGGTGGCCTCCAGCCGCTCGCGGGCGAAGCTGACCACCAGGATCGAGTTGGCCGTCGCCACGCCCATGCACATGATCGCGCCGGTCAGGGCCGGCACCGACAGGGTGGTGCCGGTGGCGAACAGCATCCAGACGATGCCGCCCAGGGCCGCGGGCAGGGCGGTGATGATCACGAACGGGTCCAGCCACGACTGGAAGTTCACGACGATCAGCAGGTAGATCAGCACGATCGCGGCGACCAGGCCGAAGCCCAGGCCCGAGAAGGCGGCGTTCATCGTCACCATCTGGCCGCGCAGGGTGACCACGGCGCCCTTGGGCCGTTCCTTGGCCAGGTCCTTCAGCACCTTGTTGATGTCGGCGGTCACCGCGCCCAGGTCGCGTCCTTGCGGCGTGGCGTAGATGTCGAGCACCGGCTGGATGTCGTAGTGGCTGACGACGGCGGGCGCCGTGTCGCGCTTGATCACGCCCAGGCCGCCCAGCATCTGGGCGTGCTGCGCGCCGGCCGCCGAACCGGTGATCGGGATGCCGCTGAGATCCGACAGCGAGCTGGCGCGGTATTCCGGAACCTGGGCGACGATCGGGTAGGACACCCCGTTCTTGGGGTTCAGCCAGAAGGTCGGCGAGACCTGCGAACTGCCGGCCAGCGAGGCCACGACGCTGTTGGTCACGTCGCGCTCGGTCAGGCCCAGCTGGGCCATGCGCGAACGGTCGACGTCCACGCGCAGCTGCGGCGCGCCTTCCGGCTGGTGCAGGCGCACGTCGGTCAGGCCGCGGATCGTCTTCAGCCGCGCCAGGATCTTCTCGGCGTAGGCGCGGTTGGCCGTGGCGTTGGGGCCGGCGATCTGCAGGTCGATGGGCGAGGGGGCGCCGAAGTTCAGGATCTGGCTGATGATGTCGGCCGGCAGGAACGAGAAGGTCGCGCCGGGGAACTGGCGGGGCAGCTCCTCGCGCAGCGTCTTCACATAGTCGGCCGTCGGGCCGTGCTCGGCCTTCAGGGCCACGAAGATGTCGCCGTCCTGCGGGCCGATCAGGCCCGAGTTGCTGTAGACCATGTTGATGGCGCTGTTGGGGATGCCGATGTTGTCGACGATCGAGCTGACCTCGTCGGCCGGCACGATCCTGCGGATGGCGTCCTCGACGCGGCCGAACAGCAGCGAGGCGTCGTCCAGGCGCGTTCCGACCGGGGCGCGGACGTGCAGGGTGATCTGGCCGGCGTCGACGCTCGGGAAGAAGTTGCGCCCCAGGAACGGCGTCAGGGCGAACGAGGCCACGACCACCACCATGAAGCCGATGATGAACACCCGGCCCGAGCCCAGGGCCATGACCAGCAGGTTGCGATAGCCCTCGCGAAGCTTGCCGAAGGCGGTTTCGAAGGCGCGCTGGAAGCGCACGAGCGGATTGCGCGACGGCTTGCCGGCGCCGCCGTGTTCGGCCTCGTGCTCGTAGTCCAGGCGCTCGGGCGCGTGGGGCTTGAGCAGGTACATCGCCAGGGTCGGCACCAGGGTGCGCGACAGGACGAACGAGGCGATCATCGCGAACACCACGGCCTCGGCCATCGGCACGAACAGGAAGCCGGCCACGCCCTTGAGCATGAACATCGGCACGAAGACGATGCAGATGCACAGCAGGGAGACGAAGGCGGGCGTGACGATCTGGGCCGCGCCGTCGAGGATGGCCGTGCGCACGTCCTTGCCGTGCTCGAGGTGCCAGTTGATGTTCTCGATGGTCACCGTGGCGTCGTCGACCAGGATGCCGACGGCCAGGGCGAGGCCGCCCAGGGTCATGATGTTCAGGGTCTGGCCGATCGCCGACAGGGCGGCGATGGCGGCCAGGATGGCCAGCGGGATCGAGACGGCGATGATCACCGTCGAGCGCCAGCTGCCCAGGAACAGCAGGATCATCAGGCTGGTCAGGGCCGCGGCGATCACGCCTTCCTTGACCACGCCCTCGATCGCGCCCTTCACGAACAGCGACTGGTCGTTCAGCGGCGTGATCTTGAAGTCGTCGGGCAGGTTTTCCTTCAGACCCGGCAGGCGGTCCTTGATCCCCTGCACGATGGCCAGGGTCGAGGCCGAGCCGTTCTTCAGGATCGTCGACAGCACCGCCCGGGCGCCGTCCACGTGCACCACGTTGGTCTGCGGCGCCGAGCCGTCGCGCACCTGTCCGATGTCGCGGATGTAGATCGTCGCGCCGTCGACCGTCTTGATCGGCAGGCTGTTCAGCTCCTCGATCGTCTCGGCCGCGTCGTTGAGGCGGACGTTGTACTGGAAGGTGCCGATCTTGATCGTGCCGGCCGGCAGGATCTGGTTCTGGGCGGCCAGGGCGTTCGAGACGTCCTGGGCCGAGAGGCCCTTGGACTGGAGAGCCACGGGATCCAGGTCGATCTGGATCTGCCGCACCTTGCCGCCATAGGGGTAGGGGATCGCCGCGCCGGGCACGCTGATCAGGTTGGGGCGCACCACCGTCTGCGACAGGTCGAACAGCCTCTGTTCCGACAGGCCCTTGCCCGACTGGGCCAGCTGCAGGATCGGCACCGTGGCGGCGCTGTAGTTGATGATCAGCGGCGGAGTCGTGCCGGCGGGCATCTGCTTGACCGCCGTCTGCGAGATCGAGGTCACCTGGGCGGTGGCCGTGCGGATGTCGACGCCGGGCTGGAAGTAGATTTTCACCACCCCGATGCCGGGCAGCGACTGGCTCTCGATGTGGTCGATGTCGTTGACGGTGGTCGACAGCACCCGCTCGTAGGGCGTGACGATGCGGCCCGACATCTCCTGCGGCGACAGGCCGGCGTACTGCCAGGCCACGCCGATCACCGGCACGCGGATCTCCGGGAAGATGTCGGTGGGCGTGCCGAGGGCCGCCAGGACGCCGAAGATCAGGATCAGCATCGCCATCACGATGAAGGTGAGCGGGCGTTGCAGGGCGATGCGGACGATGGCGTTCAAGCGGCCTGCTCCGAACTTGCAGGAGGGGGATTCCGCGCGCCCTCGGGGGGGCGGTGGGGCGCGCGGAATCTGCGCGTACTAAAGCTGCGCCGACGGGTGATGCGCCCGCCCGCCTAAACCTGCGGTCTCGGCCGGATGAAAATCCTGTCATGTTGGGGCGCGGGGGCGAAAAATGGGCTGGGCCGCGTCGCCCCGCGGTCGCGCTATTCGAGGTCCAGCCGATAGCCGTGGCCGCGCAGGGTGGTCAGCAGCGGCCGGTCGAACGCGGCCTCCAGCTTCAGGCGCAGGCGCGCCACCGCCGTGCGCACCCGCTCGGGACGTGGGTCGCCGCCTTCGCCCCAGACATGCTTCAGGATCTGCTCGGCGGTCAGCACCTGGCCGGCGTGGTCGGCCATGTAGGCCAGCAAGGCGTACTCGCGGCTGGGCAGGGCGAGGCTGCGGCCTTCCAGGGCGACCTTGCGGCCGGCGGCGTCGAACCGCAGGCTCGAGGCGCCCGCGGGGGCGGGCAGGGGCGAAAGGCGGGCCAGGGCG
>JASGDR010000527.1:0-3676 GCA_047607095.1 Caulobacter sp. | reverse complement strand
GCGCGGCCGAACACCGACTACGGCTATCTGATCTGGCTGCAGACGTTCAAAGGCCCCGACGGCGTCGGCCACAAGGCCTGGGTGATGAACGGCTCGGGCGGCAACAAGGTCGCCATCGTACCCGACCTCGACCTGGTGGCGGTGATCACCACGGTCAATTTCGACGTCCGCCAGCCGCATGCGATCAGCGAACGGCTGCTGACCGAGCACGTGCTGGCCGCCGCCCAGCCCTGAGGACGACCGGAACGGCGGCGAATCCGCTAGGCTGGCGGCCATGAGCAAGGTCCTCGACATCATCACCGCCGTGATCCGCGACGAGGGCGGGCGGATGCTGCTGGTGCGCAAGCGCGGCACGGCGATCTTCATGAAGCCCGGCGGCAAGCGCGACGGCGACGAGGACGACCTGACGGCCCTGGCCCGCGAGCTCGACGAGGAACTGGGCTGCCGGCTGGTGTCGGCGGTCCTGCTCGGCCGCTTCTCGGCTCCGGCCGCCAACGAGGCCGGCTTCACCGTGCAGTCGGCGACCTATCTGGCGGTGGTCGAGGGCGACATCGCCGCCCGGGCCGAGATCGAGGAACTGGCCTGGATCGACCCGGCCGCCCCGCCCGCCGGCATGGCCCTGGCGCCGCTGCTGACGGACGAAGTGATCCCGGCCCTGCTCGCGCTTGCCTGAGAGTGCTATAGGGCGCGGATGACGACGATCTACATCGACGCCGACGCCTGCCCCGTGAAGGACGAGACCTACAAGGTCGCGGCCCGCAACGGCCTGAAGACCTATGTCGTCTCCAACAGCTGGATCCGCGTGCCCGCCACCCCGGCCATCGAGCAGATCGTGGTCGACGCCGGCCCCGACGTGGCCGACGACTGGATCGCCGAGCGCGCCGGTCCCGGCGACGTGGTGGTGACCAACGACATTCCCCTGGCCGACCGGGTGCTGAAGGCCGGCGGCCAGGCCATCGCCCCCAACGGCCGGGTGTTCACGAACGACATGATCGGCTCGGCCCTGGCCAGCCGCTCGATCGGCGAGCACCTGCGCTCGATGGGCGAGGTCACCAGCGGCCCCAAGGCCTTCGGCCCGCAGGATCGCAGCAAGTTCCTGCAGGCGCTGGACCAGGCCGTGGTCAAGGCCCGTCGCGTGGTTCCGCGATGATCGAGATCACTTCGTGGCTGCGCATCGACGAGGACGAACTCGTCGAAAAGGCCGCCCGCGCCTCGGGCCCCGGCGGCCAGCACGTCAACAAGACCTCGACGGCGATCGAGCTGCGCTTCGACGTCGCCAATTCCCCGACCCTGACCGACGACATCAAGGCCCGGCTGACGGCCCTGGCCGGCAGCCGCATGACCCAGGAAGGCGTGCTGGTGCTGTTCGCCCAGGGCCATCGCTCGCAGGAGATGAACCGCCAGGACGCCCGCGAGCGCCTGGTCGAGCTGATCCGCCGCGCCACGGAAAAGCCCAAGCCCCGCCGCCCGACCAAGCCGACCTATTCCAGCAAGCTGAAGCGGCTGGAGACCAAGTCGAAGCGGTCAGGCGTCAAGTCGATGCGCGGCCGGGTGCGGCACGACGACTAAGGCGTCACACCATCCCCGGGATCGGCGGGCCGAACGAGAGGATCTCGTCCTTCCAGCCGGGTTCTGGGATCAGGCCGCCCAGCATCTTCTTCAGATAGAAGGCCAGGGCCGACTGTTCGTCGGCGCTCAGTTCCGAACAGGCTTCCTGGTGCAGCGGCACGAGTTCGCTGCGGATCTGCTCCAGCAGCGCCGCGCCGGTCTCGGTCAAGCGAACCACGACCTTGCGACGATCGTTCGGCGCGCCGCCGCGTTCGACCAGGCCGTCGCGGATCAGGCCGTCGATCGAGCGGGTGAGCGTGGTGCGGTCGGCCGCCGAAAGCTTGGCCAGCCGCGTCATCGAACACTCGCCGAAGCGGGCCAGCGACAGCATCGCCACCCATTTCGGAAACGACAGACCGTGACGCGCAACATGATCGGCGGCCATAGCCCGCCGATGCTGCTCGGTCTGATACATCAAATAGCTCAAATAGCTGGGCAGGGGCATGGATTGCCCCTCCCTCAGGTCATGCTCTGGCATGGTGTCCCCCCGCGCCGTGCGTCTTGATCTCACAACCTCTGCTGCTGCGCAATCGTCACGAGGTCCCTAGCCAACGCGACGTTCACCATGACAACAAACGCCGCCGTAAGGACGACGTTCCGCCGGATGTCGGCGGAACCGCCTGGCGATCAGCGCCTGGGCGAGACCGGGGGCGCGGGCGGGGCCGGCGCCGCGGGCGGCGCGGGCATGCCCGGCATGACGACGATCCGCGTCCGGCCGCGTCCGCAGGCCTTGAGCGACAGGCCCGGCGGCAGGCGCGTGGCCGAGTCGCCGCAGGCGTCGTCCATCTGATCCTGGGTCAGCCCCTTGGCCGCGCTGAGGTCGACGCCGAACAGGCGCACGCCCGAGAAGTCCGCGCCCTTGAAATCGGCGCCGACGAAGCTGCCGCCGCGCAGGTTCGAGGCCGTCAGCGACGCGCCGCGGAACTGGGCGCGGTCGAAGCGGCCGTTGCTGAGGTTGGAGCCGTTGATCTCGGCGTTGGTGAAGTCGGCGCCGCGGGCGTTGACCGAAGCCATGTTGGTCCCGTGCATCTCCGCGTTGGCCAGGCGCGCGTCGATCAGGCTGGCCGACTCCAGGTTGGCGCCGTGCAGCTCGGCCGAGGTCAGGTCGACCCGGGCCAGGTTGGCGTTCCGGAAATTGGCGGCGCTGGACTCCACGCCCGACAGCCGGGCGCCGGAGAAGTTGGCGTCCTGGAAGTTGGCACCGCGCATCTCGGCCCCGCGCAGGTCAGCGCGCGACAGGTCGGCGGACTGGAAATTGGAGCCGAAGAACACCGCGCCGCGCAGGTCGGCGCCGATCAGGTTGGCCTTGGCGAAGTTGGCGCCGGTGAACTTGGCGCCGGTCATCTTCCGTCCGGCCAGATCGCAGCTGACACACATCCCGCCGAGCGACACCAGGCGCGCCACGTCCCTGTCCTCGATCGAGGCCTTGGCCTGGGCCTGGCCGGCCAGGGTCGTCAGACCCATGACCAGGGCGGCGGCGAGTGTCATGCCCATGCGGGCCATCGGCGGTCTCCGTGCGGTCCAATAAGCGACCTTGCTGGTTACGGTTTGAGCCGCCGACCGCCGCAAGACCACTTAAATCGCGGTAATGACGGGGATTCGTCATCCCCGTCGCCCGCCGAACGCTTGTTCCCATTGGGGTGACGAGCGCTCGCCGCGTCAAACCGCCACGCCCCCTCGAAGGGCGCCGCGACGGCTCAGTAGAAGGCCACGTCGTCCAGTTCGAACCACAGCTTGGCGCCGGCCGGACGCTCGCCTTCCACGCCCACCTCGAAGAGGTCGGTTCCCGTCCAGGCCTTCTTCTCGGCCTTGGCCGAACCCGGGGTGAAGGCCGAGAACGGCAGCTCGACCTTGGTCCAGGTCGGGCCGGCCTTGACCTGCGCCTTCCAGCGCCCGGCGGCGGTGTTGAAGCTGACCACGTAGGTTCCGCCGTCGCCGCGCAGCGACAGCTTCAAGCCCTTGAAGGCGCTGGCGTCCACGGGCGTCACCGAGCCGCGGCTGAGCGGCAGCAGCACGCCGGCCGAGGCGTCATCCTTGGTCGCCATCCGGGCGCCGACGCTCAGCACCT
>JASGDR010000526.1:0-2756 GCA_047607095.1 Caulobacter sp. | reverse complement strand
GGTCGCCCGCCGCAGCGCCGCCGCCGCCTCCTGGGTGCGGCCCAGGTCGAGCAGAACCAGACCGTGCTCCAGCTGCACGTCGGGCGCCTTCTGCAAGGCCCGCGACAGCGGTTCGATCGACGACAGGGCGCTCCCCGCATCGCCCGACAGGCGCAGGGCCGCGGCCAGGATCAGGATAGCGCCGGGATGGCGGGGAACGGCTTCCAGAATCGCCAGGGCCTGCTCGCGCGCCAGCCCGGGATCGCGCGACAGCAGCCGCGCCGCATGGCCGAGCGCCGTGGCCAGACTGCCCGTCGGCTCCGAAACCTGCCCTTGCATCTCACCCCGCCACGCTTTGTAACGAGGGTATCGGAGGCCCAGGCTCAAGGGCTGTCAATCGGCAGGACGGCCGGCTACGCGCCGACAGGCGTACTGCCCTCAAACCCGGCTCCGCCGCTTCGGGAGGCGTGGCCTCAAAGGACGCGGAGCCGAGACCT
Organism: Caulobacter sp.; assembly: GCA_047607095.1. Taxonomy (GTDB): domain Bacteria; phylum Pseudomonadota; class Alphaproteobacteria; order Caulobacterales; family Caulobacteraceae; genus Caulobacter. The sequence continues at coordinate 2,280 of JASGDR010000526.1, read as the reverse complement.
CAGGCCCCGGTCTCGTCCACGGCGATGATCACCGTCTTGCCGCGCGACCAGGGCTCCCACCCGGCCTCGAGGGCCGAGGCGATGGCCTTGCCCACCAGCTTGACGGGGATCTGCTCGGGCTTCAGTTGCGGCGCGCCGTAGCGGGGCTGCTCGCCCGGCGGAAACTCGATCACGGTCTCGCGCTTGCCGTCCTTGTGGTGCACGCAGATCGCCATGCCGTGCCGCTCGGCCGGGTCCTTCGACCAGTGGGGCGCGCGCTGCAGCCGCCAGACATAGGTCTCGCCGTCGACGTCGATCTCGAATTCGGGGTTCAGCTTGGTGCGCGCCATCCCGGGTAGTTAGCCCGCCCGACGCTTCCAGGCCAGCCCGTCCCGGCCAGCGCTTGACTCATTTCGATGATTAGCTAATCATCACATCATGAGCCAGGTGTTCAAAGCCCTTTCCGATCCCACCCGCCGAAAGGTGCTGCTGCTCCTGCGCCAGGGACCGCTCAGCGCCGGCGAGCTGGCCGACCAGTTCGACGTCTCCAAGCCCACCATGTCGGCGCACTTCGCGGTGCTGAAGGAAGCCGACCTGGTTCACACGGAAAAGGCCGGCAAGTCGGTCATCTACCACCTGAAGCTCTCGGTGCTGGAAGAGGCGCTGCTGGGCTTCGTCCACTCGTTCGGCCTCGGCGAGGAAGCGCCGGCGCCCGGACAGGAGATCGCACGATGAGCACGATGAAGAAGGACGTTGTCGCCGACCTCGCCTGGGGCGTCGGCATCGTGGTTGTGGCCCTGGCGGCGAGCTTCGCGCGCAAGCAGGGCTATATCGACACGGACACGGTCAACCGGCTGGTCATGGGCGCCATCGGCCTGATGGTCGCCTGGTTCGGCAACCGCATGCCCAAGCGGTTCGTCCCCAGCGCCTCGGCGCGGAAGGTCAGTCGGGTCGGCGGCTGGTCCATGGCCCTGAGCGGCCTGGTCTATGCCGGGCTGTGGGCCTTCGCCCCGGCGGACGTGGCGGTGCTGGGCGGCTGCGGCGCCATCCTGGCGGGGCTGGCGGTGACGATCGGCTACTGCCTGTCGCTGCGGGCGAAGGCGAAGGCCGCCTGAGGCGAAAGCCTCGTCCCCTAGGGTCGCGCCGCTAACGCGGCCCGCCCAAGGACATGCTTCGACAGGCTCAGGATGAGGTTTTTCATGCGCCGGGTCTGCACATGGTCCTGATCCTGAGCTTGTCGAAGGACGAGGACCACGCACCGGGCCTGAATGCCGCCCTACAGCCGGTCCCGCAGCGCGTACCAGGACAGGCCCGCCACCGTCAGCGGCCAGCGCAGCAGTCGCCCGCCCGGGAACGGCGGGGTCGGCAGGCGAGACAGCAGCTCCACCCCGCCCGTCTCGCCCAGGGCCGCGTCGGCCAGCAGCTTGCCGAACCAGGGCGCCAGCATCACCCCCTGCCCCGAATAGCCGGCGGCCACGCGTACGCCCGGCGCCGGCTCGCGCACGAACGGCGCGCGGTGGACGGTGATGCCAAGGGTCCCGCCCCAGGCGTGGGTCACCGCCGCGTCGGCCAGCTGCGGATAGATCTTCAGCATGTGCCGGCGCACGAACCCCGGCAGGTCCGGCGGGAAGCCCGGCCGATAGTTCTCGCCGCCGCCGAACAGCAGCCGGCCGTCCGGCGTCTTGCGGAAATAGTTCACGACGAAGCGGCTGTCGGCCACGGCGGCGTTGGAGCGGATGATCGCCTCGGCCCGTTCGCCCAGGGGTTCCGTGGCCAGCACGAAGTTGTTGATCGGCATCACCCGCGCACGGGCCTCGCCGCCGGCCAGTTGGTCCAGATAACCGTCGCCGGTCAGGATCAGCTGGTCGCACAGCACCCGCCCCGCCGCCGTCTCGACCGCGATCCGGCCGGCCTCGCGCTTCCAGGCCCGGGCGCGGCTGCGCTCGAAGATCGTCGCGCCCTTGGCCAGCGCCGCCCGCGCCAGGCCCAGCGCCAGGTTCAGCGGATGCAGGTGGCCGCCGCCGTTGTCGCGCACCCCGCCGTGATAGACGCCCGTGCCCAGCTCGTCGGCCAGGGCGTCCTCGTCGATCGGCTCCAGCTCGTGATAGCCGTAGCGGGCGGCCATGAACTCGATGTGGTCGAGGTCCTCGCCTTCCCCGCCCGGCTTGTGGCGGGCGTGGATCATGCCCGGCGTGAAGTCGCAGGCGATCGCGTGCTCGGCGATCACCGCGCTCAGGTGCGAACGGGCGTCGAGCGACATCTTCCACAGCGCCATGGCGTCGTCGCGGCCGAGCGTCTTTT
>JASGDR010000525.1:0-3130 GCA_047607095.1 Caulobacter sp. | reverse complement strand
CTCCGGACCACCTCCCCCAGGGGGGGAGGATTTCAGGATCACGGCACCGGCCAACGTTCGGCCGTGCGCTCGACGACGCGGGCGAGGAACGCCACCAGGTCGGAGCCCATGTCGGGGGTGAAGGCTTCGGGGTCGGTGGAGCCGAAGGCCAGGACGCCCTGGCGCGAGGGCTCCCACAGGGCCATGCGGACCAGGGCCATGCTGCGGATGGTCTCGAACTTGTCGCCGAACAGGCCGAGCGCCGGGGCGAAGAAGCCCATGCGGGCCACGCCGTGGTCGCCCATGATCATGTCGACCTGGCCGTCGACCAGGGCGTGCCAGCCGGCCGGGACGCGGGCGGGGCCCTCCAGGGCCACGGCGCCGGCGGCGAGGCTGAACCGCAGGGCGGCCATCTCGTCGACCCGGCGGGCCAGATCCGAATGGTTGCGGGCGTCGAGCAGGTCGATGACGGCGGCGTGCACCTGGGCCTGGGCCGACATGTTGGCCTCCGCGGTGGCCTCGATGGTCTTGCGCACCTGGGCCTCGCGCTCGCGGGCCGCGGCGGCGCGGGCGATGGCGGCGGGGCCGAACTCGACGACGTTGCCGGTGTCGAGCCGCAGGCCCAGATCGCTGAGCAGGTCGGCGTCCTCGCGCAGCATGTCGGGCTGTTCGCGCAGGAAGTCGCGGATCAGATCGGGATCGATCTGCGGCTGGACCATCGCCTGGCTGGACTCGCTCATTACCCCTCGTCCCTCACTGCGCCTGCACGCCTCAGGCGAGCCGATGAAGCCCTGTTTCGGTTAACGCGGGCTTGATGACCCGCGCCGACGCCCCATCTCGACGCGGCGCCGTTTCCGTTGCAGAAGGCGGGTCCCATGCCCCGCATCGCCTCCGTCCTGCTGCCCATGCCGCTGCCCGAGGCCTTCGACTACGCCGAGCCGGAGGGCCTGGCGCTGGCCGTCGGCGACCACGTGGCCGTGCCGCTGGGCCCGCGCACCGTGCGCGGCGTGGTGACGGGACTGCGCGAGGGCGCGGGCGGCAACCGGCCGCTGAAACCGGTTCTGCACCGGGTGGACGACCCGCCCCTGCCGGCCAACGTCATCACCTTCGTCGAATGGGCCGCGCGCTATTCGGTGGACGTGCCCGGCTGGCCGCTGGCCATGGCCCTGCGCGGCCTGCGCCATCCGACCGCCAAGCCCGAAAAGGCCGTGGCCCTGACCGGGGCCCAGCCCGCCCGCATGACGCCCGCGCGCCTCAAGGTGCTGGCCGCCGCGGAGGCCGGGCCGATGAGCGCCGCCGAGCTGGCCCGCCAGGCGGGCGTCTCGGCCGGGGTGGTCAAGGGGCTGGTCGACGAGGGCGCGCTGGAGGCGGTGCTGGTCGCCGCCGACGATAGCGTGCCCCAGCCGGATCTTTCGCTGCCGGCCCAGACGCTCAATCCGAGTCAAAAGGCCGCGGCCGACGAGATGGCCGACATGCTGGCGGCCGGCGGCTTCCAGGCCGCGCTGCTGGACGGGGTGACCGGTTCGGGCAAGACCGAGGTCTATCTGGAGGTCGCCGCCGCCGCCCTGGCCGCCGACCCCGCCGCCCAGGTGCTGGTGCTGCTGCCCGAGATCGCTCTGACCCAGGCCGTCATGGCCCGTTTCGAGCAGCGGTTCGGCGCGGCGCCGATCGAATGGCACTCGGGCGTTTCGCCGCCGCGTCGCCGCCGGGCCTGGGAGGCCGTGGTCGACGGCCGCGCCCGCATCGTGGTCGGGGCCCGCTCGGCGCTGTTCCTGCCGTTTACGAACCTCAAGCTGATCGTCGTCGACGAAGAGCACGACGGCTCGTTCAAGCAGGAGGAGGGCTTCATCTACCAGGCCCGCGACCTGGCCGTGGCCCGCGCCAAGATCGAAAAGGCCCTGGTGGTGCTGGCCAGCGCCACGCCGTCGCTGGAAAGCCTGTGGAACGCGCAGTCCGGCCGCTATCGCTGGCTGCGCCTGGGCGCGCGCCACGGGACGGCCCAGCTGCCCGACGTGCACCTGATCGACATGCGGGCCAACCCGCCCGAGCCCGGCCGCTGGCTGTCGCCGACCCTGGTCAAGGCCGTGTCGCTGACCTTGCAGAAGGGCGAGCAGAGCCTGCTCTTCCTCAACCGCCGTGGCTATGCGCCGCTCGTTTTGTGCCGGGCCTGCGGCGAAAAGCTTAAGTCGCCCGACAGCGACAGCTGGCTGGTCGAGCACCGCTATACCGGGCGGCTGGTCTGTCACCTGACGGGCTTCTCGATGAAGAAGCCCGAGGCCTGCCCGCACTGCGGGGCCAAGGATAGCCTGGTCTCGATCGGCCCCGGCGTGGAGCGGGTGGAGGAGGAAGCGCGCTATCTCTTTCCCGACGCCCGCATCGCCGTCTTTTCGTCGGACACGGTGTTCGATCCGGCGGGCGCGCGGGCCCTGGTCGACGCCATGACGGCGGGCGAGATCGACATCCTGGTCGCCACCCAGGCGGCGGCGAAAGGCCACAACTTCCCCAACCTGACCCTGGTGGGGGTGATCGACGCCGACCTCTCCCTGCGCGGCGGCGACCTGCGGGCGGGGGAGCGGACCTTCCAGCTGCTGGCCCAGGCGACGGGGCGGGCGGGGCGTCACGAAAAGCCGGGTCGCGCCTACCTCCAGACCTACGCCCCGGAGCACGCTGTGCTTCAGGCCCTCAAGGCCCAGGACCGCGACGCCTTCGTTGAGGCCGAGATGGCCATGCGCGAGGAGGCCGGCCTGCCGCCGTTCGGACGCCTGGCGGCGGTGATCGCCTCGGGCCCCGACGCCGAAGCGCTGGAGGCCTATGTCCAGGCCCTGGCCGCGGCGACGCCCAACGCCGAGGGCGTGGAGGTCTACGGCCCCGCCGACGCGCCGCTGGGCCTGGTGCGCGGGCGGCGGCGCAAGCGCTTCCTGGTGCGGGCCGGGCGCAACGTCGACCTGCCGGGGTTCATGGCCGCCTGGCGGGCGCGGGCCAGGATCCCGAATTCGGTGCGGGTGACGATCGACATCGATCCGTATTCGTTTCTGTAGAGGGCCGGGAGACCCCCTCAGTCGCTCCGCGACAGCTCCCCCAGAGGGGGAGTATCTGGCTCGGCGCTTCTAGATCCTCCCCCTTTGGGGGAGGTGGCCCGGAGGGCCGGAGG
>JASGDR010000524.1:0-3750 GCA_047607095.1 Caulobacter sp. | reverse complement strand
TTCGCGACAGCTCCCCCAAAGGGGGAGCATCTCGGCGCAAAGATCCTCCCCCTCTGGGGGAGGTGGCACGGAGGGCCGGAGGGGGGACGTTTTCAGCTGCCTAGGTGGCGCTGATTTCGCGACGACCCCTCGTCCGTCGGCTTGCGCCGGCGCCTTCTCCTGCAGGGGAGAAGGAACGCGGATCACATCGCCGAAATGCCGCCGTCCAGCTTCAGCTCGGCCCCGGTCATGAACTTGCTCTCGTCGCTGGCTAGGTAGAGCACCGCGTTGGCGATGTCGTCGGGCTCGCCGATGTGGCCCAGGGGGATCTGCCGGCCGAGCTTGGCGTGGGCCTCTTCCTTGCCCAGGCGCTGGCTCAGCGGGTCGAGGATCGGGGTGTCGATGAAGGTCGGGTGGATCGAGTTCGAGCGGATGTCGAGCCCCAGCTTGGCGCAGTAGAGGGCGATGTTCTTGCTGAGCAGCCAGACCCCGGCCTTGGAGGCGTTGTAGGCCGGCGAGTTGTGGTTGGCGATCAGGCCGGCGATCGAGCTGATGTTGACGATCGAACCCGGCTGGTGGGCGCGCATGTGGGTCAGCGCGTGCTTGGCCCCCAGGAAGACGCTGTCGACATTGATCGACATGATCCTCTTCCAGAGGTCGAACTCCATCTGCTCCAGCGGCTTGTCGCCGGCGACGCCCGCGTTGTTGACCAGAACCGAGATCCCGCCCATGTCGCCGGCGGCCGCTTCCAGCGCCGCGATCCACTGGTCTTCGCGGGTGACGTCCAACGCATAGGCGAAGGCCGTGCCGGCCCCATGGGCGGCGTTGATCTCGGCCGCGACGGCTTTCGCGCCGTCGACATTGATGTCGGCCAGGGCGACCTTGGCGCCTTCGGCGGCCAGCTTGCGCGCGGCGGCCGCGCCCAGGCCCTGGGCCGCGCCGGTGATGAAGGCCTTCTTGCCGGCGACCCGGCCCGTGGTCTGCGCCATTCGGCGTCCTCCCTGTAATTCAAACGATAGTTTGAACCGGATGCGGGAGGAGGGGAAGGGGGAGAGTGTTTCGCCCTGCGTCCTTCGAGCCCCGCCGCGCGGACGCCTCAGGATGAGGAATTCAGTGCGATGAGTCCCTCATCCTGAGGCGCGACCCGAAGGAGAGCCTCGAATGACGCAGGGTATCGAACGAAAAGCGCCCGCTTCTTTCACGGGGAACGGCGGGAGGTTGGGGCAAGCCTACCCCGCGATCGCGTCCATGAACGTCGCCAGCTGCACGTCGCGCTCGCTGACGCCGTCGCAGTCGTGGGTGGTCAGGGTCACCTCGACGCGGTTGTAGACGTTGAACCATTCGGGGTGATGGTCGCGCTTGTCGGCCTCGATGGCCACGCGGGTCATGAAGCCGAAGGCGGCGTTGAAGTCGGCGAACTTGAAGGTTTTCTCGATGGCGTCCTTGCCGTCGGCGGCGGTCCAGCCTTCGAGCTGGGCCAGGGCGGCGGCGGCGCCGATCTTGGCGGGGCGGGTCATGCGGGCGGCTCCTGGGAACATGCGTCCCTTCAGAACGACAATCCGGTCGCCGCCGCAAGCTGCGCCAGCGCCTGCTCCTCGCTGGACACCTTGATCGCGGTCATGCCCAGGGCGGCCGCCGGCTTGCAGTTGACCCCCAGGTCGTCGAGGTAGACGCAGGCCTCCGGCGCCACGTCCAGGAGCTCGCACATCATCCGGTAGATGCGCGGGTCGGGCTTGCGCACGCCGGCCTTGGAGCTTTCGATCAGGGCGTCGAACTGTTCGAGGATCTCGGCGACGGCCGCGGCCTTTTCCGGCGAGGCCGACATGCCCGGGCCGTGGCCGCTGGGAACGTTGTTGGTGATGCAGCCGACCTTGAACCGCGCCTTGCAGGCCTTCAGCGCCGCGACCATGCCCGGCCGCACGTCGCCCGACAGCAGGGGCAGCACGTCGCGCCCCGGCACGGCGTGGCCCAGCCGGGTCGACTCCTCGAGAAACAGCGCGTCGAAGGCCGCCGCGTCGATCTCGGCGCGCTCGAACCGGGCCCAGGCGTTGGTGTCGGGGTCGACGGCGTTGACGCCGCGCAGGAAGTCCGTCGGCAGGTCGTTGCACGCCTCGTAGCGGCGGAAGGCCTCGAACGGCGAGGTCGTGAACACGCCGCCGAAGTCCCAGATCACCGCTTCGATCGCCACGACGCCACTCCCTCGAACGATTGTTTGAAATTCACCTTAGGCGAGGTTGGACCGGCCGAAAAGCCGCCTTCGATCAACGGCGAAGCTCGCGCCGAGCGCGAAAGGGCGGGCGCGGTTCGCCCGGGTCTGATTTATTAACGGCCTGGAGTGACCCGCATGCGCCACGCTTTCCGCTTCGTCCCGCTCGCCCTCGTCGCCGGCCTGTCGCTGGCCGCGCCCGCCGTGGCGCATGATCGCGGCCTGGCCGGCGGTCCGTCCGCGAGCCTGCCGGTCGATCCGGAGATCCTGCCGCCCGACACCCGGCCCGGCGAATGCGTCGCCCGCCGCGTCACCGGCCCCGGCGGCGCCTATCGCTGGGAGCGGGTGGAGTGCGACGACGGCGAACGCGGCTGGAGCGACTTCGACCGCTGGAGCTACGGCCGCACGCCGCTGCGGGTCGAGGACCGTGCGGCCCCGCCGCCGCCGGTTTCCGGTCCGCCGCCGGAATACGCGCCCGACCGCTACAGCCGCCGCCATGACGACGACGGCCGCCGGGACGGCGGCTATCGCGGCGGCTCGACCTATTCCCGCAGCGAAGAGAGCTACGAATACAGCCGCGAGCGCTACGACAGCGCCGCCGATGAGGCGGGCTATGGCGCGGGTTACGCCCCGGCCTATGGCTCCTATGGCGAATACCAGTCGGCCGGCCGCGACGCGTACGGCTACCTCGTCTGGCCGGGCAAGCGGCCGTAATCGATCGCCCGCCGATCGGGAAAGGGGCGTGAGGCTCTAGCGAGCCCTCCGCCCGGCGACCAGCTTCTCGGCCAGCGCCTTCAGGCCGGCGTTCCATTTTTCGCCGCCCTTGCCCGGATCGCTGACCGCGTAGAGCCGAAGCTCCTGGCGATCGTCGGTCCAGCTGATGGCGGTGGTGGCGGCCCCTTCCGGCGAAACGTAGTAGCGCGCCATCGCCCGGCCTTCGCCCAGGTCGATGTTGGCCGCTTCGGCCGGCAGGATCACGGTGACCTTCTGGGTGAGCGCCTGCCGGTAGTCGTTTTCCTGGATGTCGAGCAGATAGTCCCCGCATTCGGCGACCGTCCTCCACCCGTTCAGGAGGCCGTCGGCGCGCGCGACGCCGGACGCGGCCGAGATCACCGGCTTGCAGCCATGGGCTTCGAGCGCCTCCAGGGCGACGGGCGACAGGAAGCTTCGGGTCGGTCCCTGTCGGGCGGCGTCCTGCTCGAGGGGCAGAAGATATTGCGCTCTCGAGGGAAGGGACTTGGTCGCCGGCTTGCTCGGATCGCCCGCCTCGCGGGCGCCTTCGACGATGCGGGCTTCGGCGGCCCGAAGACGAGCCGGCCTATCCTTGGTCGTCGCGGCGGCGGGGGCGCCGGCTTGGGCGAGCAGGGCCGCCGCCAGGATCATCGCGATCGCCATGTTCAGACCTCCGACAGGTTGCAGTCGACCGCCGTGGTGACGCGGCATGTGATGGCCGTGGTCTCGCCGGCGTCGTGCCAGCCCTCGCAGTAGTTCTCCAGAACCTGGGCCTGAGCGGCGACGTAGGAGCCCTTGATCCCGCTGGTGGTGGCGTAGTGCCACCCTTCCAC
>JASGDR010000523.1:0-3297 GCA_047607095.1 Caulobacter sp. | reverse complement strand
TCATGGAGAGAGGGAGGGGCCCGCGCCGAAGGCGTGGGAGGGTGAGAGGGTACGCCCCTAGCCGGCAAACCCCTCACCTCTCCGCCAACCGCGACGGCCGGAACAACTGGATCTGCAAAAAGAAAGGCGCGGCCGAACGGCCGCGCCTTTTTCGTTGAGTTTGTTACCTCTCACCCTCCCACCGCCTGCGGCGGCGGGCCCCTCCCTCTCTCAAAGAGAGAGGGGCGCACCAGCTACACCATCACCACCACCTTGCCGAACGCGCCCTGGTCGGCGCGGGCGTAGGCGCCTTCGATCGCGTCGAGGCCGAACACGCTGTCGACCACCGGGACGATGCCCTTGGCCGCCACGAAGTCCGACAGCGCCTGGTGATCGGCGCGCGAGCCGACCGAGATCGCCGTGGCCCGCTGGGCCATCATCACCATGGCGGCCGCGTCCAGCGTGCCGCCAAAGCCGTCCAGGGCCCCGATGACCGCGACATGGCCGCCGACGCCCAGGCTCGCCTGCGATTTGGCCAGGGTGCCGGCGCCGCCCAGCTCCAGGGCGTGCTGCACGCCGCCGAACGAGGCCTCCTTCACCACGGCCTCCCAGTCGGGCGTCGTGTGATAGTTCACGGTCAGGTCCGCGCCCAGCTCGGCGGCCCGGGCCAGCTTGGCGTCGTCGCCGCCGACCACGGCCACCTTGGCGCCGAAGGCCTTGGCGATCTGCAGGCCCCACAGCGAGACGCCGCCGGTGCCCAGGGTCGCCACCCAGTCGCCCGCCTGAAGGCCGCCGTGCGTGACCAGCGAGGACCAGGCCGTGACGCCCGAACAGGTCAGGGTCGCGCCCTGCGCGAAGTCGAGGCCGTCGGGCAGCTTCACCACGCCGCCGGCCGACAGCACCACGTACTGGGCCAGCACGCCCGGTCCGCCCGCGCCCAGCGACGAGATCACCGCCGGGAAGCTGATGCGGCCTTCTGGCCAGGCCTGGAAGAAGGTCGAGGCCACGCGGTCGCCGACCGCCAGGCCCTCGACGCCCTCGCCGAGCCCGACGATCTCGCCGGCGGCGTCCGACAGCGGAGTGAAGCCGTCGGCCTCGCCCACCGGATACCAGCCCTTGCGGATCATGATGTCGCGACGGTTCAGCGCCACGGCGCGCACGCGCACCAGCACCTCGCCCGGACCCGGCGTCGGGACGGGCACGACGGACTCGGCCAGGTCGAAGCCCTGCTCGGCGCGGACGAGGGAGAAGCGGCGATTGGTCATGGGCGGGGTCCACTGAAGGGGGGTGTTCGGAGGCGTGGTTTCGACGCCGGCGGCGAAGGCCAGCAGGGTCTCGGCGAAGATCTCGGGTTCCAGCTCGGGCGCGGCGACGCCGGTCTTGCCCTGGGTGGTCACCACCACGCCCGGGCGGGCCTTGCGGATGCGGCCGACGAAGCCGGCCAGCGGATCGTCCGCCGCCTGCAGCACCGTCACCGGACAGGTCACGCCCTCGAAGACCTTGGCGAAGTCCTGATCGAAGATCGCTCCGAAGGCCTGGTTGCGGCCCTCCGGCGCGCCGATCGCGCCGAGGAACTCGGTCTGCACCAGCTGGGCGTCGAAGCGGGGCAGTAGCCCCTTCATCACGCCCCAGGATTGGATCAGATAGGCGCCGTGCGCGTCGATCGGCGCCGACTGGCCGACCTGGGCGCGGAACATCTCGCGCTCCTCGGCGCTGGCGAACAGCACGCCGTTCAGCAGCAGCGAGCGCACGCGGCCTGGCGCGGCCACGGCGATCTCGGCGCCGATGTGGGTGCCGGTATGGTGGCCGGCCAGGTGGAAACGCTCGACGCCCAGCGCGTCGAGCGCCGCCAGCAGCCAGGCGCCGTAATCCGCCGTCGAGGGCATGCCCTCCGGCTTGAACGACTGGCCAAAGCCGGGCGTGTCCAGCGCGATCACCGCGCGGCGGCCGGCCAGGCGGCCAAGCACGCCTTCGAAACAGGCCGAGCTGACCGGCGTGCGGTGCAGAAGCACGATCGGATCGCCGGGACCGTCCACCCGGCGCAGATGCACCTGACCGGCGGGCGTATCGGCGTAAGCCTTGCGTATGGCGGTCACGGCGGCTCCAGCGAAATCTTCGAGCCCCGGTCCTAGCGCCGCCCTCTCGCCCGCTCCTCTCGCCTAAGGCCGTTATCCGCACAGCGGCGAAGATCGCCGCGGCCCCGCCCTCGCCTTCCAGGCCGGTTCAAGTCGACGCGGCAAACGAACAAGAGAGCACGCCATGACCACGGTCCTGATCACCGGCGCCAATCGCGGCATCGGCCTGGAGCACGTCCGCCAATACGCCGCCGCCGGCGCGAACGTCGTCGCCACCTGTCGCGACCCGGCTTCGGCCGCCGACCTTTCGGCCATCGCCGCCGCCCATCCGGGCAAGGTGCGGATCGAGGCCCTGTCGGTGAACGAGGCGGCTTCGGTCGCCGCCTTCGCCGAGCGGCTGAAGGGCGTGGCGATCGACGTGCTGATCAACAACGCCGGCACCTACGGCCCCATCCCCCTGCCCGAGGGCATGGCCCGCCAGACCCTGTCCGGCATGGACTACGACATCTGGGCCGACATCCTGGCGACCAACGTCGTCTCGCCGTTCCGCATCACCGCGGCGCTGATCGAGAACGTGAAGGCCAGCGCGGGCAAGACCATCGTCATGATGTCGAGCGGTCTGGCCTCGATCGGAACCAACATCTACGGCGGCTCGCACGCCTATCGCTCGTCCAAGGCGGCGCTGAACATGCTGGCCAAGGGCCTGGCGGTCGAGCTGAAGGGCGACGGCGTCACCGTCATCGCCATGGCCCCGGGCTGGACCCGCACCGCCCTCGGCGGCCCCGACGCCCCCTACTCCGTCGAGGAAAGCGTCGCCGGCCAGCAGAAGGTGATCGCGGGGTTGAGCCTTGAGGATACGGGCAAGTTCCTGGATCTGGCGGGAGCCGAGGTGGCGTGGTGAGCGAAAACCTAGCCCTTCGACAGGCTCAGGGTGAGGTATTCGACTGATCCGCCGGGCCTTCAATTGGTCCTCATCCTGAGCTTGTCGAAGGACGAGGACCACGCTGCCCTACCCCAAATTCAGCACCGCATAGACTTTCTCCGCCACCTGCTGCGGCGAGAACGGCTTGAGCAGGTAGGTCGTCGCGCCCGCGCCCATGGCGGCGGCGATGCGGTCGAGGCGGCCGTCGCCGGTCAGCATGACCACCGGCGTTTCACGGTGCTCGTCGGTGGCCCGAAGCATCTTCAAGAGTTCAGTGCCGTCCATGTCGGGCATGCGGATGTCGATCAGCCAGATCGCCGG
>JASGDR010000522.1:0-3246 GCA_047607095.1 Caulobacter sp. | reverse complement strand
GCCCTGCTCGACCGCATCGGCCGGGGCCTGTTCGGCCTGCTGCACGACGGTTACGGCACGCTGGTCTTCCTGGGCCACCTGCTCACCGCCCTCGCCCGCTGCTTCGTCAATCCGCGCAAGATCCGCTGGGCCCCGATCGTGGCCCTGTCCGAGCGCGCGGGCCTCGACGCCATGCCGATCGTGGCCACCACCACCTTCTTCATCGGCGCGGTCGTGGCCCTGCTGGGGGCCAACCTGCTGACCGACTTCGGCGCCCAGGTGTTCAGCGTCGAGCTGATCGGCGTGTCGGTGCTGCGCGAGTTCAACATCCTGATCACCGCCATCCTGCTGGCCGGCCGCTCGGCCTCCAGCTTCGCGGCCGAGATCGGCTCGATGAAGATGAACCAGGAGATCGACGCCATGCAGGTCATCGGCGTCGACCCGTACGAGGCGCTGGTCCTGCCCCGCTTCGCGGCCCTGCTGATCACCATCCCGCTGCTGACCTTCGTGGCCACGCTGGCGGGCCTGGCCGGCGGCATCGTCGTGGTGTGGATCGTGCTCGACCTGTCGCCCAGCTTCTTCCTGCAGCGGATGACCGACTATGTCGGCGCCACCCACTTCTGGATCGGCATGTCGAAGGCCCCGGTGATGGCCATGGTCATCGCCGCCATCGGCTGCCGCCAGGGCATGGAGGTCGGCAACGACGTCGAGTCGCTGGGCCGCCGCGTCACCGCCGCCGTCGTCCACGCCATCTTCGCCATCATCCTGATCGATGCGGTCTTCGCCCTGCTCTACATGGAGCTGAACGTATGACGGCCGCCCCCGCGCCTGCCCCCGCGGCGGCCGAGGCCGCCCCGCCGATCCAGGTCGACGGCCTGGTCTCGCGCTTCGGCGACAACACCGTGCACGACAACCTCGACCTCACCGTCGAGCGCGGCGAGGTGCTGGGCGTGGTCGGCGGCTCGGGCACCGGCAAGTCGGTGCTGCTCAACAGCATCATCGGCCTGAAGGTCCCCGACGGCGGGGTCATCCGCCTGTTCGGCGAGGACATGCAGGAGGCCTCGCGCCGCAAGTGGACGGCGCTGGAGCGCCGCTGGGGCGTGCTGTTCCAGCAGGGCGCGCTGTTCTCGAACCTGACCGTGCGCGAGAACGTCGCGGCCCCGCTGTTCGAGCACACCCGCCTGCCCAAGAGCGAGATCCTCGAGCTGGCCGACCTGAAGATCGCCCTGACCGGCCTGCCCGCTCGCGCCGGGGCTCTCAAGCCCGCCGAGCTGTCTGGCGGCATGCGCAAGCGCGCGGGCCTGGCCCGGGCCCTGGCGCTCGACCCCGAGCTGCTGTTTCTCGACGAGCCCACCGCCGGTCTCGACCCGATCGGGGCGGCGGCCTTCGACGAGCTGATCAAGGACCTGTCCGACAGCCTCGACCTGACCGTCTTCATGATCACCCACGACCTCGACAGCCTCTACGCCATCACCGACCGCGTCGCCGTGCTGGCCGACAAGCAGGTGATCGCCCAGGCGCCCGTCGAGGAGCTCGAACACTCCGATCACCCCTGGATCAAGGAATACTTCCTCGGCCCGCGCGGACGCGCCGCGGCCGGGAAAGGCGCTACGGCGAGGAGCCGCTGATGGAAAGAAACGCCAACTACGCCCTCGTCGGCGCGGCCTGCCTGATCCTGTTCATGGGTCTGGTGGTGTTCGTCGTCTGGCTGGCCAAACTGCAGTTCAACAAGGACTACGACCTCTACGACGTGCTGTTCGTCGGGGCGGTGCGCGGCCTGTCGGAAGGCGGCGAAGTGCACTTCAACGGCATCAAGGTCGGCGAGGTCACCAAGATCGAGCTCGACAAGGCCGATCCCAACCGCGTCATCGCCCACACCCGCCTGACCTCCGACGTGCCGGTGCGCGTCGACAGCTACGCCACGCTGGAGCCGCAGGGCATCACCGGCGTCAACTACATCCAGCTGACCGCCGGCACCTCGACCAAGCCCCTGCTGAAGGACACCGTCGAACGGGGCAAGGTGCCGATCATCCGCAGCCAGCGCAGCGCCCTCTCCGACCTCCTGGAAGGCGGCGGCACGGTGCTGACCCGCACGATCGAGGCGCTGGACCGCGTCAACCGCGTACTGTCCGACCGCAACATCAAGACCTTCAGCGCCGGACTCTCCGACGTGCAGGCGGTCACCGCCGAGCTGCGCGAGCGCAAGGAGATCATCGCCGACGCCCAGAAGGCGCTGCAGAGCATCGACCAGACCGCCCAGGAGATCGCCAACCTGTCGCGCTCGACCCAAGGCGTGGTCGACGGCGACGGCCGCAAGGCGATCAAGGACCTCGGGGCGGCCGCCGACGAGATCAAGTCGGCCGCCAAGGACGTCAGGACCATGGTGGGCCGCCTGGAGGGCCCCACCAGCGACTTCGCCTCCACCGGCCTGCCGCAGCTGTCGTCGGCCATCGTCACCCTGCAGTCGGCCGCCGAGTCGCTCGACCGCCTGGTCGGCGAGGTGGAGCAGAACCCGCGCGGCCTGGTGGGCAAGGCCCCGGCCAAGGAAGTGGAGATCAAGCCGTGAGCGCGTCCCTGAAAAAAGCCGCCTTGGGGAAGAAGATCGCCCTGGGCCTCGCCGTCGCCGGCCTGGCGCTCGGCCTCTCGGCCTGCATCAGCGTGTTCCCCAAGACCAAGCCCGCGGGCATGTACCGCTTCGGAACCACGGCCCCGGCCGCCAGCAAGGGCCCGCCGGGGACGATGTTCGGGGTGCTCAAGGCCCCGACCGTCTTCACCCGCCCTTCCGCCGGCGACCGCATCCTGACCACCAGCCCCGGCGGCGAGGCGGCCTATGTCGCCGACGCCCGCTGGGTCGCCCCGGCCAGCGTGCAGTTCGACGAAGCCCTGGCCCGGGCGTTCGACGCCGATCCCGGCCGCGCCCGCCTGATCGGCCGCGGCGAGGTGGCCAAGGCCCAGCTGGTGGTCCGCCTGGAGGTCCGCGCCTTCGAGGCCGCCTATGTGAACGGCCCCAAGGCCCCGCCGGAAATCCTCGTCCAGGTGCGCGGCGTCATCAACCGCACCGGCGACCGCGCCCTGGTCGGCGACCAGGTGTTCGAAGCCAAGGTGAAGGCCTCCGACAACCGCGTCGGCCCCATCGTCGCCGCCTTCGACCAGGCCAACGCCAAGGTCATCGGCGACATCGTCGGCTGGATCAACGCGGCCGGCGCCGGCCTGCCGGCGGAATAAAGATCCTCCCCCTCTGGGGGAGGTGTCGCGGAGCGACGGAGG
>JASGDR010000521.1:0-10646 GCA_047607095.1 Caulobacter sp. | reverse complement strand
GTCGACGGTGGCCTGGGCCTTGGCCTTCCAGGCGGCGTGGGCGTCGTTGTAGGTCGCGTAGGCGCCGACGAATTCCACCTTCGAGAGGTCACGGAACTCCGTTCCGGCGACATCCTTCAGTTCGCCGCCGATAACGAGGTGAAGAAGCTGCTTGTCGGACATGGGGGAGCAAGATCCTGCGGGAGATTATAATTATGGCAGGTCGATATGCCCGACGCGTGACAGGATCAACGGGTGAAGCGCCCTATTCGCGCAAACGAGGCTAGGAACCGTCGGATTCGGCTCGTTGTAGGCGAATTTTCGGCCGAGGTGATCGGTAAGCAACGCTCCGGCCTCGGCGCAGATCAGGTCGGCGGCCGCCAGATCCCACTCGCTCTTGGGGCTGAGCGCGATCGCCGCGTCGAAGGCGCCGGCCGCCACCAGGCAGACCCGATAGGCGATGGAGTTGCGGGCTTCGATCCGCATCGGCGGCCAGGGCGTGCGCCAGGCCGGGTGGGCGAACATCTTGGCGTCGCCCAGCATGGCCGACCCGTCCAGGGCCTCGGTGGGGCTGGGGGCGATGGCCGCGCCGTTCAGCGTGGCGCCGGCGCCGAGCACCGCGGCGTAGGTCTCGTCCAGAGCCGGAGCGTGGACGACGCCGGCGATCGGCCGCCCGTTCTCGACCACGGCCACCGAGACGGCGAACCACGGCTTGTCCTTCATGAAGGCGACGGTGCCGTCGATCGGATCGACCAGGAACTGGCGCGTTGTCCGCAGCCGCGCCGGATCGTCGACCGTCTCCTCCGACAGCCAGCCGTAGTCGGGCCGCGCGGCGCGCAGCCGTTCCTTGAGCAGGGCGTCCACCGCCAGGTCGGCGTCGGTGACCGGCGAGCCGCCTTCCTTCGACCAGATCTTCACGCCCTTGGCCCGGGCCGCCAGGGCCAGGGCGCCGGCCTCGCGGGCCGCGTCGAGGATCAGGTCGAGGTCGGCCGTCATTTGCCGGCGATCGCCAGGCCGTCCACCAGCAGGGACGGGCTGTTGCTGGCCCCGCGCAGCTCCAGGTCGGAGCCGACGACCAGCCTGCCGTAGATGTCGATCAGGTTGCCGGCGACGGTGATCTCGGTGACCGGATAGGCGATCTGGCCGTTCTCGAACCAGAAGCCCGAGCAGCCCACCGACCAGTCGCCGGTGTTGCCGTTCAGCGACGGGCCGAACATCGAGGTGATCAGCAGGCCGTCCTTGGCCTGACCCATCAGGCCGGCGAGGTCGAGCTCGCCCGGCTCGAGGGTCAGGTTGTGGGTCGAGACCCCGGGCGGGCCGGCCGAGCCGCGCGAGGCGTGACCCGTGGTCTCCAGGTTCAGCTGGCGGGCGCTGGCGCTGTTGAGCAGCCAGGTGGTCAGCACGCCGTCGTCGATCAGGGCGCGGCGCACGGTGGTCACGCCCTCGTCGTCGAACGGGGCCGAGCCCAGGCCGCGCACGCGGTGCGGATCGTCGGTCAGCTGCACGCCGGGGGCGAAGATCCGCTCGCCCAGCTTGGTCTTCAGGAACGAGGTGCCGCGGGCGATGGCCGGGCCGGAGATCGCGCCGATCATCGGGCTGATCAGCGACATGGCCAGACGGTTTTCGAAGATCACCGGGGCGGTGGTCGAACCGATCTTGCGGGCGTTGAGGCGCGAGACGGCCTGACGGCCGGCCTTGTCGCCGATGGCCTGGGGCGTGGGCAGGTCCTGCGCGTGGCGGGTCGAGCGGCCTTCGCCGCCGCGCTCCATGCCCGCGCCCTCACCGGCGATGGCCGAGGCGGAAATGCCGAAGCCCGTGGCCGCGTGCAGGCCCGAGAAGCCGTCGCTGGTGACCAGACGCCAGACGGTGGAGCTCCAGCTCGACGAACCGCCGTCGGAATTGGTCACGCCCTCGACCGCGCGGGCGGCCTCTTCGGCCTCGCGGGCCTGGGCTTCCAGGGTCTCGGCGGTGGGTTCGTAGGAATCGACGAGGTCGAGATGCGGGAACGGGCCCTTGGCCAGACGGTCTCGCGGCGCGAAGCCGGCGTAGGGGTCTTCGGGGGCCAGGCGCGCCATGGCCACGGCGCGCTCGATCAGCTTGGCGCGGGCCTCGGGGCTGACGTCGGAGCCGGAGACGGTGGCGCTGCGGCGGCCCACGAAGACGCGCAGGCCCAGATCCTTGGCCTCCTCGCGCTCGACTTCTTCCAGATCGCCCAGGCGCACCCCGACCGAGAGGGACTGGCGCTCGGCGAACACGGCCTCGGCGGCGTCGGCCCCGGCCTTGCGCGCGGCGGCGACGACGTCATGCAACAGGTTTTCGTCCATGGGGCCTTATGACGAGGCGGGGCGGGCGGGGCAAGCGCCGCCGACCCGGCTGAGCTCAGGGAATGGCGTAGAACAGGAGGATCACGCCGCCGAAGACGTAGGCCAGCCAGGTGCAGATCATGCCGACGGCGCGCGGGATCGAGACGCCGCCGCTGCGCGACAGGCCCACGGCGTGGATCAGGCGGCCGGCGAACAGCACGAAACCGACGCCGTGCACGGCGATGATCGGCGCGCCGACCACGGCCAGCACCGCCAGCACGCCCAGGCCCGTGGGGATGTATTCGGTGGCGTTGCCGAAGGCGCGGATGGCCTGGGCCAGCTCCGGCACGCCGCCGTCGCCCAGGGCCACCTTGTGCTTCTGCCGCCCGCGCACGACCAGCAGCGACAGCACCAGCAGCAGGAAGACGTGGAGGCCGGCCCAGAGGGCGGCGGCGTGACCGGCGGCGGAAACGTCCATGGCGCGGACCTCTCGAACAAAAGCGGGGCCGCATAAGGGCCTCGCTTCCGCGCCGAAGGCAACCGGTAACGTAGCGTAAGCTAGAGTTGTGGGCGGCGCTCGGGACCCGGCGTCTCGAACCAGTAGTGCCAGACGCGGCGCCCAGGCGGACCCTGCGCCGGAAACGGATCGAGGTAGATCGCATTGCTGGACATGGCGATGAAGCCGTCGCCCAGCCATCCGTTCGAGACGCTGCCCGCGGACAGGCGAGTGTTCGCCCAGACGCTTCGCCGGCAGCCGTTCAGGTCGGCGAGGCAGATCCTGTAGTTTCCCCTGTCGGCCTTGCTGGAGACCATGCCCAGGCCGGTCTGGGGATCGAAGTCCTCCCACACCCCATCGACCTTGTCGCCGATGGTCGTGACCTCGCCGGTGTCGACGTCGATCCTCAACATGCCGGGCAAGATGTCGTTTCGCGCATAGACGTAGGGCGCCAGCTTGGGCTGGAAGAACTGCAGAATTTCGGCGCTGCGGTGGATCACGCGCCGTTCGGCGGTCGTGACCCGGGTGATCCGGGTCCCGATGGCGCCTGGCCGATCGTCCTGCTCGAACTGCGTCAGGAGAAGCGTCATCCGTTCCGTCTTGTCCCGAACGCAGATAAGGCCGCCGACGTTGGGCGAGCCGGTGTTCCTTGGATTTATACCCTGAGAGACCTCGATGACGCCGGGGGCGTCCAGGCGCACTGGCGTGCGTCCGCGGGGGTCGTAGTCGTAGGCCTTGAGCACGCCTGTCCAAGGCCAGGGACCCGTGGTGGCCAGAGAGGCGACCATGCAACGGTCGCGCGGGTTCAGGTAGACCGACATCAGCCGGTGACCCTGCGGCACGATCATGGGGCGATCGAAGACCGTTCCGGCGACGAGATCGATTTCGCGGATGGCCGGGGCGTCGCCGCCGCCGGGGAAATAGAGCAACTCGTCCTTGCCGTCCCGATGGACGAAAGGCTGCTCGGGCATCATCGACAACTTCAGCACGGTTCGGGCGCCGGTGTCGGTCGAGACGATGACCACCACGCCCGGGGTGCATGTGAAGAGGACTTTCTCCAGCGCCGCGGAATGGGCGATGGCCACACAGTCCACGTATTCCCCGAGATTGACGATCCTGGCGCGCCCGTCCAGTTCGTCGGCCCAGTCGACCGTCGTGGTGGCGCAGGCCGTCAGCAGGGCCGTTGTCATTGCGGCCGCCATGGCCCCGGCGCTCCGCAGGCGGCGCCAGGCCTGGCGGCCCTGCTTGCATGCTGAACGGGAAACCATGCGAGCCTCCAGTCGCCGCTCGACGCGGCCGGTCGCGGGAAGCGACACGCCTAGACGGCGAGCGAAGCCTCTCCCTGCAATCCTGAAGGGTCAACCAAAAAGTGAGTGATTGCTCGCATACGTGCGATGAAAACCTCAACGCAGGCTGTAGCCGCCGTCGGCGAACAGGGTGGTTCCCGTCGTGAAGCCGTTGGTCAGCAGGAACAGCACGGCCTGAGCCATCTCGGCCTCGGTTCCGGGGCGGCCGAGCAGCGAGCCGGCGGCCTGACCGGCGAAGGCGGCTTCGCGGACCTCGGCGGGGCGGCGGGCCCAGAGGTCGCCGTCGATCGTGCCGGGGGCGATGACGTTTACCCGCACCGGCGCCAAGTCCACCGCCAGGCCGCGCCCGAAGGCCTCGATCGCGCCGTTGGCGGCGGCGTAGAGCGCCGCGCCTTTCGGCGGTCGGGCGCTGGCGGCGCCGGACATCAGCACTACCGAGCCGTCGGCCGACAGTTTCGGCGCGGCGGCGCGGACACAGCGCGCCTGGCCCCAGAACTTTCCGTCGAACGGCGAGGCCAGCGCCGTCTCGTCGGGGTGGTCGAAGGGGGCGATCGCGTAGGTCGCCGCCGGGGTGAACAGGTGGTCGATGCGGTCGAGGCGCGCGAAGAACCTCGTGACCGAGGCCGTGTCGAAGAGGTCGATGGTCGCGGCCTCGGCGAGCGGACCCAGCTGCCGTAGGGCCGTCTCCAGCCGCTCGGCCGAGCGGCCGCCGATCACCACCCGGCCGCCTTCGGCCGAGAACGCCTTGGCCGTGGCCAGGCCGATGCCCGAGCCGCCGCCGATCACCACCAGGGTCTTTCCGTCGTACCGCATGGCCGTGAGGCTAGGCGGCGGGCGAACCCGGAGGAAACGACTTGAATTCCAATCATTCCGGACTTCAGTGCGGGAATGATCATACTTCCCTCCCTCGACCGCTATGGCGGCGTGCGGGCCTTCGTGGCCGTGGCCGAGCACGGCGGGTTCGCCGCCGCCGCGCCGAGCCTTGGCCTGTCGCCCTCGGCCGTCGGCAAGGCGGTGCAGCGGCTGGAGGCGCGGCTGGGCGTGCGCCTGCTGGCCCGCACAACCCGCAGCGTCGCCCTGACCGAGGACGGCCGCGTCTTCCACGCCCGCTGCGTGGCGGCCCTGGCGAGCCTCGCGCAGGCCGAGGCGGAGTTGCTGCAAGGCCGGGGCGAGCCGTCGGGCCTGCTGCGCGTGGCCC
The DNA here is from genome assembly GCA_047607095.1 of Caulobacter sp. Taxonomy (GTDB): domain Bacteria; phylum Pseudomonadota; class Alphaproteobacteria; order Caulobacterales; family Caulobacteraceae; genus Caulobacter. The sequence continues at coordinate 5,363 of JASGDR010000521.1, read as the reverse complement.
TGCCGCCGCTGCTGGGCCGGGCCTTCGTCATGCCGGTGCTGCTGGAGCTGGCCGCCCGCTGGCCGGCCCTGAAGCTGGAGGTGACGTTCGGCGCGCGGGCGGTGGACCTGACGGCCGAGGGCGTGGACCTGGCGGTGCGCATCGGCGACCTCGACGACCGCGCGGGCTTGATCGCCCGGCCGCTGGGCGTGCAGCGGCGGGTGGTCTGCGCGACCCCAGCCTATCTGGATGGGCGGGGGCGGCCGGGGCGGGTCGAGGATCTCGCCGCCCACGACTGCCTGGTCGAGGCCCGCGACGGCCGGCCCACGCCCTGGCCCTATGTCGACGAGGGCGGCGCGGCGCGGTTGCTGGCGGTCGACGGGCGGGTGCGGATCGGCGACGCCCTGGTCCTGGCCGAGGCGGCGCGGGCCGGGACGGGGATCGCCATGGTCCCCCGCTGGGTCGTAGCCGAAGACCTGGCCGCCGGCCGGCTGGAGACGGTGCTCGACGGCGTTTTCGACAGCCCCCTGCCGGTCAATCTCGTCTGGCCCCGCACGCCGTATCCGAGCGCGAGGCTGCGGGCGGCCGTGGATGCGCTGGTCGAGCGGTACGGGGTGGCGAGGCCGTGGGAGATTTGACCTGTCCCCTCTCTTTTTGAGAGAGGGAGGGGCCCGCGCCGCAAGGCGTGGGAGGGTGAGAGGTAACAAACTCGCAGAGTGAGGCACGGGGGTTTCAGGCTGCTGCTTTTCGCGGTCGACCGCCTTTTCGGATTTGCTTGTTGACGGTGTAACCCCTCACCCTCCCACCGCTACGCGGCGGGCCCCTCCCTCTCCCTATGGAAGAGGGGTCAAGGAGCCGCCCCTACTTCTCCCGGGCGATCGGGTAGAGCAGGTGGCGCTGATCGTAGAAGGGCGTGCGCCTGTAGAACCAGGCCAGGCGCGCGTCGGGATCGGCGGCGAATTTCGGGTCGGCGGCGAGCTTGGCCTCGAACTCGGCTTTCAGCGCCGGATCGGCCGCCATCATCTTTTCGGCCAGCGGGGCGATGGCGTAGGGCTCGATATATTCGACGCGGCTCAACACCTCGGGGACCATGCCCCAGGCGAAGACGCTTTCGCTCGACTGCGGCTCGAGCAGCAGCACCACCAGGTCGCCCAGCGGCTGGTCGGTGGATACCCGCACCGAGCCCTTGGGGAAGGTCCAGTCGCGGCTTTCCGTCGTCACCTGCTCGACGCTCATCTGCACGTGGCCCTCGTTGGCGCGCGGAGCGAGCTTGGGGTCCACGAGGCGCAGCATCTCGACGGAGACGCTCCTTGGCGCGTCCAGGGTCTCGACCTTCACGCCATGCAGCTTCAGCCGCTCGATTATGTCGGCGCGATAGCTGGGCACCCAGTAGGCCTTGGGGCGGGCCAGCTGCAGGGTCGGGTGCGAGCCGTAGAACGGCAGCCGCCAGAGCTCCGGATCGGCCTCGCCCAGCCAGCGGATCTCGGTCTTGCCCGAGGCGACGCTGTCGTAGGTCTCGTACTTGATGCCCTTGAAGGCGCGGGTGACGCTCGGCTTGTCGTCGGCGACGAAGTTGGCCGGGATGGTCGCGGGGCGCAGGGCGCTGTCGGCGGCGACGGCCGTGCGCAGGGATCCGCCCTTTTCGGCCAGCAGCTTCAGCGAGGTCTCGATGAAGACATAGGTACCCAGCACCCGCTGGGCGTGGGGCTTGAGGCTATGGTTCTCGATCAGGATGGTCGGCACGTGGGCGGCTGAGCCCCAGCCGTTGGAGAACCGCTCGCCAAGGCCGCCGTCCGACAGGCCGGCCTTGGGATCGCGCTCGTCGACGCCGAACACCAGCTCGCCAGGGATGTGGCCCTCGGCCTCCAGGCTCTTGTTGATCGCCGGCTTGAAAGCCTCGTCCAGCCACCTGGCCGTGGCCGGCGAGCGCGACCAGACGCCGTCCTCGCCGTTGTAGCCGTAGGTGACGTCGTACTGGTAATCCATGCCGTCGGTGACGTGGACGTCGACGTAAAGGTCGGCGTGGTATTTGGCCTGAAGCCGCTTCAGCGCCTGCATCTCGGGCTGATCGAGCTTCATGAAGTCGCGATTGAGGTTCTGGTTGGTGGCGGTGTTGCGCCAGCCCTGGATACGCGGCCCGCGCTGGTTGGGCCGCGAATAGGGGCCCGAGCGCTCGTGGCCGTCGACCGACAGGATCGGGATCAGGACGAGGTTGACCTTGTCGAGCAGCCCGTCTTTCCCGTGGAAGGCCATGTCGCGCAGCAGCATCATGCCCGCGTCCTTGCCGTCGATCTCGCCGGGGTGGATGCCGCACTGCACGAGCAGCAGCGGCTTCTTCGGGTCCAGCTTGTCGCCGTCCTTGCTGGCGATCACCGCGAAGATGGCGCGGCCTTCCGGCGAGACGCCGAAGTCCTCGACGCGGATCAGTTTGGACGCCTTGTCCAGCCTGTCGAACCAGGCGCGGGTGTCGGCGTAGTTGGGGCTGAAGTCGTGTTCGGGATCGGCTTCGAAGGCGGTGACCCACGGGTCGGCCTTGTCGCGGATCAGCGCCTGGCTCGCGCCCTGCCAGTGCGGCGCGGGCGGCAGAAAGGCTTCGTCCCAGGGCTTGTTGGTCGGGGTCTGGGCCATGCTCGCACTCGCCATCAGGGCAGCGGCCAGAGCCGCGAAGGTCAGGATACGCATATCAGCCCGCTGCGATTCCATTGTCATCCCGAGGGCCGGGAAACGGAGAGCCGGGATCGCCGCAAGCGCCCGCCGAGGCGATGAAGGCGTCCAGGGCTTGCGAGATATCCGCGTGAAAACGCTGGTAGTCGAAAGCCTTCGGCAGGCGCGCGGGTCGATCGGCCAGGCGCGTCTTCAGCCGTATGGCGAAGACGCGCGCCACCTCGAGTCCCGTCATCTTGACGATCTCTTCCGACGAGAACCCGACCGACACGCTGAGGAAGCGAAGGTCGGTGCCGGTAAACCGGCCGACCTTGTCGAAGGGCTTCCGATGGGGTGCGTTTCCGGCTTCGTCAGGCTCCATGGCCACCAGCACCGCATAAAAGGCGGCGAGGCCGCCATAGTCGGCGCCGAGCGCGGGTTGTAGCGCGTCTTCAAGCATGGGGAGCGCGAAGAGCGTTTGATCCTTGGCGTCGTACCAGGCCTTCGATGTCAGGTTGATGATCAAGACGGGCCTTCCCTCGGGCTTACTTCGCCTTCCAGATCGGCTTGCCTTCGCCCGGCAGGCCCAGGCGCGACCACTTCTCGCTGACCGCGTCGATGACGGCCTGGTCCATGCGGATCTCCTCGCCCCATTCCCGCGTCGTCTCGGGCTCCCACTTGTCGGTGGCGTCGAGGCCGATCTTGGAGCCCAGGCCGCTGACGGGCGAGGCGAAGTCGAGATAGTCGATCGGGGTGTGTTCGATCACCGTGATGTCCCGGGCGGGATCCATCTTGGTGCTGATCGCCCACATCACGTCCTTCCAGTCGCGGGCGTTGATGTCGTGGTCCACGACGATCACCCACTTGGTGTACATGAACTGGCGCAGATAGCTCCACACGCCCAGCATCACCCGCTTGGCGTGGCCCGGATAGGCCTTCTTCATCGACACCACGGCGATGCGGTAGGAGCAGCCCTCGGGCGGCAGCCAGAAGTCGACGATCTCGGGGAACTGCTGGCGGATCAGCGGGATGAACACCTCGTTCAGAGCCTCGCCCAGCACCGAGGGCTCGTCCGGCGGACGGCCGGTGAAGGTGGTCAGGTAGATCGGGTCCTTGCGCATGGTGATGGCGCTGACCTGGAAGACCGGGAACTTTTCGACGCTGTTGTAGTAGCCGGTGTGGTCGCCATAGGGCCCCTCGTCCTCGTATTCGTCGAGCAGGACGTGGCCCTCGAGCACGATCTCGGCCTGGGCCGGCACCATCAGCGGCACGGTCTTGGCCGGGACGAGGTCGAGCTTGGCGCCGCGCAGCAGGCCGGCGAACTGGTATTCGGAAAGGGTGTCGGGCACCGGCGTCACGGCGGCCAGGATCGTGCCGGGATCGGCGCCCAGCACGACGGCGCAGGGCAGGGGCTCCTTCTTGCCGGCCTTCTTGTGGCGGGCGTAGTGCTGGGCCCCGCCGCGGTGGGCCAGCCAGCGCATGATCGCCTTGTCCTTGCCCAGCACCTGCATGCGGTAGATGCCGAGGTTGAAGTCGTCCTCGCGGTCGTCGCTGGGGCCCTTGGTGACCACCAGGCCCCAGGTGATCAGCGGCGCGGGCTCGCCCGGCCAGCAGCTTTGCACCGGCAGCCTGGAAAGGTCGATCTGGTCGCCCTTCAGCACGACCTCCTGCACGGGCGCCTTCTTGACCGTGCCCGGGCGCATCGACAGCACCGTCTTGGCCAGCGGCAGCATGTCGATGGCGTCCTTCAGGCCCTTGGGCGGCTGGGGCTGGCGCAGGAAGGCCAGAAGCTCGCCGACCTCGCGCAGTTCGCCGGCGGTGGTGCGCGGCTCGCCGCCCAGCGTGACGCCCATGGCCACGCGCTTGACCGTGCCGAACAGGTTGGCCAGGGCCGGCATCGGCGAGCGGCTGCCGTCGGGCAGCAGCACATGCTCGAACAGCACCGCCGGGCCGCCGGTGGCCAAGAGGCGGGTCTGGATCTCGGTCATCTCCAGGACCGACGAGACCGGCTCGGTCACCCGCACCAACTCGCCCTGGGCCTCCAGCACGTCGATGAATTCGCGAAGCGAGCGGTAGGCCATGGGCGGGGAAACTCCTGGAACGGCGCGGAACCTAGAAGTCGCCGCGCGTCGGGGCAAGGCGAGAGGGGGCGTCGAGGGGGCGTCGAGCGCGTGTGGAGAAAGGATGCAGGCCAAGCTTCGTCCTAGGCGCCGCGTGCGGGGCGTGATCTCTGCTGCCTCGAAGGTTGCAGGAGCCCGTCGATGACCGACCCCGCCGTCGAAGCCGATCCGAGCGTCGTCCGCCGACCGGGGGTCCCGCGACTGGTCACGGGCCTGGCCCAGGGACTGCTGCTGTACTGGCTGTACAAGGCCGACGAGCTCAAGGTCTGGCCGGACGGCCAGCCGATGGTCTATGCGGCGTTCCTGCTGCCCTTCCTGTTCGCGCCGTTCGTCGTGCTGGCCGGCCTGTCGACCATGCGCCGGCGCGTCCTGGCCGGCTGGAAGGGCGTGGCCGTGCTGCTCGCCGCCGGGATCGGGGCCTATGGCGTGTGGAGCGGCGATCCGAGCGCCTCGGGCGTCAACGGCCTGGGGCCGCTGACCTTCCTGGGTCTGGCGGCCCTGATCTTCATCGGTCATCACCTGGTCGAGCCGGCCGACGTCGAGCGGACGCCGATCGCCGGCTACCCCGGCTATTTCGACATCACCTGGAAGCACGGGGTGCAGCTGGCGCTGGCGGCGGGC
>JASGDR010000520.1:0-9962 GCA_047607095.1 Caulobacter sp. | reverse complement strand
GGCTTTGGGCGGGAAGGGAAGGCTCGTCTGATCCCTCTCCCCCTGCGGGAGAGGGTGGCCTCGCGGAGCGAGGTCGGGTGAGGGGTTTCTCAGAACTGAAAGCCGCGTGCGGCGGTCAGGCCGGGTGAGACGCCAGGGTTCTGAGAGACCCCTCATCCGACGGCTTCGCCGCCACCTACTCCCGCAACGGGAGAAGGATCAGAGCATCGAAAGCGGCAGCGTCCCTCGGTCCAGCACCTTGCCGTGGAACTCGCGCAGCGTGCCGCCCCAGGCGCGGCGCAGGCGGGAAAGCTCCAGCCAGTACATCCCTTGCCCGGCCGCCACGCCCGGCGCGATGGCGGCGCGTTCGACCTCCTGGGTGAAGGGGGCGAAGATCACCGGGTCGCCTTGCGCGGCGGCCAGGAAGGCCATGGCGCGCTCCGGGGTCCAGCCCTCCAGGTGGACGCCCAGGTCCATGCGGGCGCGGGCGGCGCGGAACAGGATCCAGTAGAGGCCGCCGATCTCGGCCAGGGGCTCGCCGTCGAAGGCGCCCATTTCCCAGAAGAGATGCTCGGCATAGACGGCCCAGCCCTCCATCGCCGCCGGACAGGCCGCCCGCGTGCGCCAGGGGTGGGCGCCGGACGCCTCCTCCAGCGGGATCTGCAGCATGTGGCCGGGGATCACCTCGTGATGCACGACGGCCGGCAGGCTCCAGCTGGGGCGGCGGCGGATCTGCTTGAGGTCGAGATAGTAGGCGCCGGGCCGCGAGCCATCCGCCGACGGCAGGTCTCGATAGCCTTGGCGCCCCGCGGCCTCGTCGGCGGGCGACATGCGGCGCACCGAGACGGCGTCGACGGCGGCGGGAAGATCGGCGAAGGCCTGAGGCAGCCTGGCGCGAGCCTTGGCCAGCCAGGGCGCCATGTCGGCCACCGCGCGGTCGCGGCCGGCGTCGTCGTCGCTGTAGAGCCAGCGTTCGTCGGCCATCAGCGCCCGCAGGCGCTCGCCCACCCCGCCCCGGGTCAACCCTTGCGCCTTCAGCAGGACGTCGGCGCGGGCGTGCAGGACGCGGATCGTCTCGTCCAGGCGGCGGCGGGCCTCGGCGGGGGAGAGCGCCGCGCCCAGCTGGGCCTTCAGCGCCAGGGCGTAATAGGCCTCGCGGTCCTTGAAGCGGATCCCGGCGGCCTTGCCCGCGCGCGCCTTGAGGCTGGACAGCGCCTCGGCCTGCCAGGCCAGGGCGGCGGCCAGATCCTTGCCGACGCCGCCCTTGCGGACGGGTTCGAGGATCGCCGTCTCCAGGCGCGCGATCAGGAAGGCCGGCGGAATGACGCCGACGGCGGCGTCGCGTTCGATCCGGTCGGTCTCGGCCTCGATGCGCCTGGCCAGGGCCGCCTCGATCTCGGGCTTGCCGGCCGCGTCGGCGACCTTCAGCCAGCCGCCGGCGCGGGTGGTGACGACATAGGGCCCGGCCGCGCCGGCGCCGAACGGGAAGCGGCGGACCAGCTCGGCCTCGATGGCCGTCGCATCGCGCACGGCGTCGTAGTCGAGGCGGGCCTTGGGCGACAGGGTCGAGGGATCGAGGGCGGCCAGGGCCTTCAGCCGGTCGGCGGCGCCGGAAACCTTGGGAAAGCCGTCGAGCAGGCTTCTCAGCGACGCATCGCCGTTTTGGCGCGCCGACGCTGGCCCCGCCGCCAGGCCGGCGGCCGCCAGCAGCATCATCGCCCGGCGATCGATCATTCCCGGCCGCTCCCTCGTTCTTCGTTGTTCCCTGTCGTAGCGGGAAAGACACCGGTGTCCAGAGCCGTCGGCGATCCGGCCCTGCCGCGCCTTCGGACCAGGGTGCGCGACAAGGTTGAAATGCGCGAAACCAATCTTCATGCTTGCATAACGGCGTTTTCTAAAGCTCTGTAGCCGCGCTCGGGGGGCTGGGCACGACGCCGGGAAGATCGCGACCATCGCCACGCCGAGGTCGGCGCCCCGAAGTCCCGCCGCACCTTCCGAACGCCAGTGACAGTCAGCGTCCGCGTCCCATCCACCGCGCCCACCCCCGCGAGCGGCCGTCGCCGGCCGCCGATCCGTCATGGAGCAAGACCCGATGAGCTCTCCCACGCGCCGCGCCCTGGCCGCCTCGCTGTTCGGCCTGTCCCTCGTGGCCGCCGCTCCCGCGCTGGCCGCCGACTACCCCGCCCCCCAGCAGATCACCGAAGCCGAGGTGAAGGCCGCGGTCGACGCCTGGGGCAGAGGCCTGGTGTCGATCTCGGTCGCCTACAACGGCAAGCCGGAGAACCTGCCCCGGGCCAAGGCCCTGGCGAGCACCTTCATCGACAACGCCTACGGCTACAATCTGGGGCCCGTACTGTTCAAGCCGACCCTGACCGTCGAGCCCTACACCTTCCGCCTGACCAAGGAAGGCGCGCTGTCCTACTTCGTCGGCGACGACCCCAAGTACGACGACGACGGTTTCGCGCTGAAGCCCTGGCGCCGGGTGGTGTTCAATCCCGTCGGCATCCAGATCAACGGCGCCGTCGCCAGCACCATGGGCAAGGTCGAGCTCTACCTGAAGGGCCAGGACGAGAAGCCGGCCGTGACGGTCGACAAGACCTGGGTGTTCAAGAAGGACGACAAGGGCGTGGTCCGGATCATCGTCCACCACTCGTCCCTGCCCTTCAACGGCTACTGAGGCTCGGGCGGCCCGCGCCGCTCGGCCCGACCGGGCGGCGCGGGGTCAGTCGAGCGGCGGCTCGTCGTTCTCCGGCGATCCCTTCGCCGGCTCGACGGACTCGACCGCATGCCTGGACGGCGGGTCGAGCACCTCGCCGAAGCCCAGCAGGACCGAGGCCAGCATCAGGCCGCCCTTGGCCCTGGAGCCGGCGCGCCTGGCCAGCCACGCGACCAACGGCGCCAGCACCAGCAGCGCGGCGAAGACGAGCAGATATTGAAGCCAGGCGGCCATGCCATCTTAGGTAGGGCGTGGTGCGCGACCCGCAACGCCTCGCCGGGGCGGTCGGCGAACTTGCCGCCTCTCCCATAAGAGAGAGGGATCACAAGGAAAGTGACAACGCTGTCACCAATCACCTAGGATGCTTGCGGGGCGCGCCAAGACGCCTGACCATTCCGCGTAGCGTTCCCGGAGGAAGCCTTGCCGTCCCGTTCGATCCTGGCCCTGCTGGCCGCCTCCGCCCTCGCCGCGCCCGCGATGGCCGCCGAATCTCTGGCGCCGATCCGGCTGAACCAGGTGGGCGTGCTGGAGAGCGCCGGCAAGCTGGCCGTGCTGCCGGAGAACTCGGCCCAGCCGCTGGACTGGACGCTGGAGGACGGCGCCGGGCGCGTGGTGCTGAAGGGCCGGACGATCGTGGTCGGACCCGACGCGGCCTCGGGCGAGAGCCTGCACCAGATCGACTTTTCGGCCGCCCCGGCCGGCGTCGGCTACAGGCTGAAGGCCGGCGGCCGGTCCAGCCGCCCGTTCGCGATCGCGGCCCATCCCTATGCGCGGCTGAAGCGCGACGCCCTGGCCTTCTTCTACCAGAACCGCAGCGGGATCCCGATCGAGGCCCGGTTCGGCGACGATCCCAAGCTGGCCCGCCCGGCCGGCCATGCGCCCGACAAGGCGACCTGCTTCCACGGCAAGGACGAGCGCGGCCAGGCCTGGGCCGGCTGCGGCTACGTGCTGGACGCCAGCAAGGGCTGGTACGACGCCGGCGACCACGGCAAGTACGTGGTCAACGGCGGCATCGCGGTGTGGACGCTGGTGAACTATCACGAGCGGCTGGCGGCCCTGGGGCGGCCCGACGACTTCGGGGACAAGACCCAGCGCATTCCCGAGGCCGGCAACGGCGTCTCCGACCTGCTGGACGAGGCGCGATGGGAGCTGGAGTTCCTGCTGGCCATGCAGGTTCCCGCCGGGACGATGATGGACCTGCCGATCGGCCATCAGGGCAAGGGGCCGCTGGCGCTGACCAAGGTCGACGCCTCGGGCATGGCCCACCAGAAGCTGACCGACGCCTACTGGACCGGCCTGCCGACGGCGCCGCACGAAGACCCGGCCCCGCGCTTCCTCTATCACCCCACCACGGGCGCGACCCTGAACCTGGCCGCCGTCGCCGCCCAGTGCGCACGGGTGTGGAAGACGATCGACCCGGCCTTCTCGGCCCGTTGCCTGGGCGTGGCGCGCTCGGCCTTCGCGGCGGCGCGGCGCAATCCGCAGATCTACGCCCACAGCCAGTTCACCGGCGGAGGCGGCTACGGCGACCCGCAGCTGTCGGACGAGCTGTTCTGGGCCGCGGCCGAGCTGTGGGCGACCACCGGCGAGGACGCCTACGGCCAGATCGTGCGGGCCTCGCCGTTCGCGCCGGCCGCCGGCAAGCCGGCCGAGGCGCCCGGCTGGGGCTGGACGGCGAGCCTGGGGGTGATGAGCCTGGCCCGGGCCGACAAGGTTCCCGCCAACGTGCGCGAGGCCGCCCGCGCGAGCCTGGCCGCCGCCGCCGACCGCTACGCCATCGAGGACATCAAGTCCGGGTACCGCCTGCCCGATAACGGCGCGCGCTATTCCTGGGGCTCGAACGCGGTGATCATGAACCGGGCCATGGTGCTGGGCCAGGCCTACGACTTCACCGGCGCCCCCGCCTATCGCCAGGCGGCCGCCGACGCCATGGACTACGTTCTGGGCCGCAACCCGCTGGACCAGTCCTATGTGACGGGCTGGGGCGCGCGGCCGATGAAGCATCCGCACCACCGCTTCTGGCTCGGAAAGGGCAAGTATCCCGCCCCGCCGCCGGGGGTGATCTCGGGCGGCCCCAACAACACCGCCTTCAGCGACGACGTCGCCAGGAAGATGCAGGGCAAGTGCGCGGCCCAGACCTGCTGGACCGACGACGTGGGGGCCTTCACCCAGAACGAGGTGGCGGTGAACTGGAACGCGCCGTTCTTCTGGGTGGCGGCGTTCCTGGACGAGGGGAAGTAGACCTTAGAGCCCCTCTCTCATGGAGAGAGGGAGGGGCCCGCGCCGCAGGCGTGGGAGGGTGAGAGGGTAGGCGAAGCCCCCGGACGATCTTGGCGCTGTTGGAGACTACGTGCCGGCACGCCGGCTGAGGGTGTAACCACTCACCCTCCCATCGCTTCGCGATGGGCCCCTCCCTCTCTCTAAGAGAGAGGGTTCAATGTTCCGCCCTGCTCGGCGCACGAGCAGATGCGCGCGTTCAGCAGGTGGACGCCGGCCAGCATCAGGCCGCCGAGGCTGGTCAGGGCGGCTTCGGCCCAGTCGGCCATGGGTGCGAAGGCGCCGGCCGTCATCAGGGAAAGACCGCCGACCGCCAAGGCGACCATGCCCGGCCGCCGCCAGTTGCCCGAACGGGCCAGGGCGAAGACCGAGATCGGCGCGGCCATGGCCAGGAACAGCGGGTGCAGCCATTCGGCGTGGGACAGGTTGGCCGCCAGCGGCACCAGGGCCGCCATCACCGGCAGGGCCAGGCAGTGCACCAGGCACAGCCCCGAAAGCCCGATCGCCGCGCCGTCGAGACCCCGTTGCAGGTGGTTGTGGCCAGGCATGCGAAACTCCGGATACGGCGGTCGAGACGACTTAAATGTTATTACATAACACTCAGTCAAGGGCCGGCCGGCGCATTTCGCCGTTCGCCGGGGATCGCCCGCCGGATCATCCAAGTCGCCGCGAGCCCGATCGGCGATGGTCCGGCCGCGCCCCGAGCGGCTGGAGGATCTTGGCCATGAAAACGATCGATCGCTGGACCGGCTCGCGCCGCGGCGTGCTGCTGTCGAGCCTGGCGCTGGCGGCCGCGCCGGCCGCCGCCGAGGCCGCGACGAGGGTCGAGGGCGCCGTCGACGCCCCCACCCGCCATGTCGAAAGCAACGGCCGCCGCCTGGCCTATCGCTCGATCGGGACCGGCGTCCCCATGGTGCTGTGCACCCGCTTCCGCGGCACGATGGACACCTGGGACCCGCTGTTCCTCGACAGCCTGGCCGCGCGCGGCTTTCGCGTCATCACCTTCGACTATGCCGGCCTTGGCCTGTCGACCGGCGAGAAGACGCTGAACCCGTTCTCGTGGGCCAAGGACGCGAACGATCTCGTCGCCGCCCTGAACCTCGACCGGGTGGTGCTGCTGGGCTGGTCGCTGGGCGGGATCGCGGCCCAGGCGGCGCTGTCGATCTTCCCCGCGAAGATCAGCCACCTGGTGTTGATCGGCACGACGCCGCCGGGACCGGTGGCCAAGCTGGGCGAGCCGCTGTTCTACCAGGCCGCCGCCCGCGAGAACGATTTCGAGGACGAGGTGATCCTGTTCTTCGAGCCGAACAGCCCGGCCAGCCGGGCCGCCGCCCGCGCCTCGCACGACCGCATCGCCGCGCGCACCGCCGAGCCGTCGCCGCCCGTGCCCTACCAGTGGGCGGCGCGGAACCTGGGCGACGCGCCCAAGGCCGAGCCCTTCCCCGCCCCGCCGATCCTTCAGATCCTGAAGACCACCACGATCCCCATCCTGCACATCGGCGGCGATCACGACCTGATCTGCCCGATCGAGAACTGGTACGCCCTGAACGACCAGCTGCCGACGCTGCAGCTCTTGACCTATCCCAACGCCGGCCACGGGCCGCAGCACCAGCACCCGGTGTCGAGCGCCGCCCACATCGAGGCCTTCGTGAAGTGGGGATAGGCGCCTGATCCTCGCCCTTCGACAAGCTCAGGGTGAGGACCACGTCCAGACCCGGATCTTGAAAAACCTCATCCCGAGCCTGTCGAAGGACGAGGTGCTCGCCACGGACGGCTGGGCCCAGAAACGAAAAATCCCGGCGACCTTGCGGTCGCCGGGATCTTCAAACTCAAGGATCGCGAAGGGACGATCAGTCCTTGGCGCGTTCCATGTAGGAGCCGTCTTCGGTCAGGATGACGACCTTGGTGCCGACGGCGATGTACGGCGGGACAGTGGTCTTCAGGCCGTTGTTCAGGATGGCCGGCTTGTAGGACGAGCTGGCGGTCTGGCCCTTCACCGACGGTTCGGTCTCGACCACTTCCAGCACCACGGTGCGCGGCAGGTCGATGGCGATCGGCACGCCGTCGTGGGTCGACAGGATGACGGTCATGCCGTCCTGCAGGTAGACGGCGGCGTCGCCGATCACGTCCTCGGTGGCCACGACCTGGTCGTAGGTTTCCGGGTTCATGAAGTGATAGCCTTCGCCGTCGTTGTACAGGAAGGTGTGGTTGCGGTCGTCGACGAAGGCGCGCTCGACCTGCTCGGTGGTGCGGTAACGCTCCGACACCTTAACGCCGTCGCTGATGCGGCGCATGTTGAGCTGGGTCACCGGGGTGCCCTTGCCGGGGTGGATGTTTTCGGCGCTCAGGACGACATAGAGCTTGCCGTCCATGTCGACGACGGCGCCCTTGCGGAGCGAGCTGGCGGCTACCTTCACGTGAGAGTCCTCGAAGATCGGGCGACGGCGCGTTGACCGCGCGCGCGTGTATTGCAGATGAATCCGTGTGCCCCTCTATAGCGAACGGGGCTAGATCGCCAGCCCTTCCGTCGTTTCGCCCCCTTCGAGGCCTTCCGTGTCAGCCCCCTCTCCCTCCCCCTGGTGGACCCCCGGCAAGCACCAGGATCGCCGGCCGTTCCTGCTGGCGCGCAACCGGATCACGGCGGCGGTGCGGGGCTGGTTCGCGGCTCGCGACTTCCTGGAGATCGACGCGGCCTGCCTGCAGGTCTCGCCCGGCAACGAGGCGCACCTGCACGCCTTCTCGACCGAGGCCGTCACCCTCGCGGGCGAGCGCGCGGCCCTGCACCTGCACACCTCGCCGGAATTCGCCTGCAAGAAGCTGCTGGCGGCGGGCGAGCGGCGGATCTTCAGCCTGGGCAAGGTGTGGCGAAATCGGGAGCGGGGCCCGCTGCACCATCCGGAGTTCACGATGCTGGAGTGGTACCGGGTCGGCGAGCCCTATGAGACCCTGATGGACGACTGCGCGGCCCTGACGGCGCTGGCGGCGGAGACGGCGGGGACGACGCTGTTCTCGTTCCGGGGCCTGGAGTGCGATCCCTTCGCCGCGCCCGAGCGGCTGACGGTGGCCGACGCCTTCATGCGCCACGCGGGCGTGGATCTCCTGGCCAGCCTGGGCGCGGACGGCGAGACCGATCGCGACGCCCTGGCGGCTTCGGCGACGGCGGCGGGAATCCGGGTGTCGGCCGACGACACCTGGGCCGACGTCTTCAGCCGGGTGATCGTCGAGAAGGTCGAGCCGAGCCTGGGGATCGGCCGGGCCACGGTGCTGTGCGAATATCCGACGGCCGAGGCCGCCCTGGCCCGGCCCAAGCCCGGCGATCCGCGCGTGGCCGAGCGCTTCGAGCTCTATGCCTGCGGGGTGGAGCTGGCCAACGCCTTCGGCGAGCTGACCGACGCGGCCGAGCAGCGCCGCCGGTTCGTGGCCGAGATGGACGAGAAGCAGCGGGTCTACGGCGAGCGCTATCCCATCGACGACGACTTCCTGGCCGCCCTGGAGCACATGCCGGCCGCCGCGGGCTCGGCCCTGGGCTTCGACCGCCTGGCGCTGCTGGCCACCGGCGCGCGGCGCATCGACGAGGTGCTGTGGGTTCCGGTGGCGGAGGTCTGAGCGATCTTTTTTCGGGCGGAATGTCGGTTCCGTCAGCGACCGCGCGTCCTATGGTCCGGAAGACAGCAGCGGAAAAAGGGAGAGCCGCCGTGAAGATCGTCACCAGCCTCAGCTTCAAGGGCGAGTGCCGTCAGGCCTTCGAGTTCTACGCCCAGGTGCTGGGCGGCAAGGTCACCGCCGCCATGCCGTTCGGCGACGGCCCGCCTGACATGCCGATCGATCCGAAATACAAGGACTGGCTGATGCACTGCTGGCTCGAGGTCGGCGACCAGGCCTTGATGGGCGCGGACCTGCCGCCCGAGTTTGCCCCGAACATCGACAAGCCCAAGAACGGCTTCGACGTCACGTTCCACAGCGCGGACGCGGCCGAGGCCCGGCGGGTGTTCAACGCCCTCTCCGAAGGCGGCAAGGTGGGCATGCCGTTCGCGGCCACCTTCTGGTCGCCGGGTTATGGCAGCCTGACCGACCGGTTCGGCATTCCCTGGATGGTCAACACCATCCCCAGCGCGGGCTGAGCCCCCTCGTCATCCCGGAGGCGGCGCGCCCGCCTTCCGGGACGACAGGCCGGGCGGAAACGGCCGGCAGCCCAGCGGCGCGGCGTAGCCCTTGCCCCAGACCCTGGGCTGGGTGATTAGGGTCATGCGCGAACCGACCTGGCAGCGATGGTCGCCCTTCAGCCACACCTGGCGCGTCCCGCCATCGACCTCAACAAGGGCGTAGAGAGCCGAACCGGTCTCGCTTTCGCTCCGTCCGAAGCTCGCCACCCGCCCCTCGACCTGTCCGCCCGGACCTCGGGGCCAAACGAGCACGATCAGGCAGAGCACGGCCGCGCCCGCTAGAACCAGACCGGCCGTCTGGCCATGCCACGTCCACCAAAGCCGCAGCTTCTCCATCACGCCCCCCGCCCCACCTCGGCCAGCAGCCAGTCACGCACCTTGAGGATGCGGGCAAGCCGGGGCGCGTCGGCGCGCCAGACGACGTGGTGGCCGGTCTCGACCTCGACCTCGCCGGGGAAGGGCCGCACGAGGCGGCCGTCGCGCAGGTCGCGTTCGGAAAGGCCCTCGCGGGCCAGGGCCACGCCGATGCCCTGCGCGGCCGCGTCGAGCATCACCGAGGTGTCGTCGAAGGCGATGCCGGTGATCATGGCCGGCGGCTCCAGCCCCATGCCGCGGAACCAGACGGCCCAGTGCACGCCGGTGTGACGCAGCAGAGGCACGGTCAGCAGGTCGGCCGGGCCGTTCATCGGGTGCTTTTCGAGGAAGCCCGGCGAGCAGACGGGAAACAGCCGCTCGCCCAGCAGCGGGATCGACTCCACCCCGTCCCACGGACCGCGCCCGAAGCGCAGGGCCAGGTCCACGCCGTCGGTGCGCAGGTCGGCCTTGCG
>JASGDR010000519.1:0-20964 GCA_047607095.1 Caulobacter sp. | reverse complement strand
GACGATGCGCGCCAGCGCCGCCTGCGGCAGGCCCGGACCGCGGTCGAGCACGGCGATGCGGACGAAGCCGTCCTCGACCCGCGTCTCGATGCTCGCGCCGCCGCCGCCGTAGCGCAGGGCGTTGTCGACTAGGTTGGCCAGCATGCGCCGCAGGGCCATCGGCGTGGCCAGCACGGCCGGGGCCGGACCGTCGGCCAGACCGATCGTCTCGCCCATCTCGGCCCGGGTCTCGACCAGCGTTTCGAGTTCGCGCCGCAGGTCGATCGGCCGCGCGCCCTCGCCGCGGCCCGCGGCCTGGCCGGCGAACAGCAGGGTGTCGTCGAGCAGGCGCGACATCTCGGCGAGGTCGGCGGCGGCCTTGGCGCGCTGGACGGGGTCGTCGATGAACTCGGCCCGCAGGGTCAGGCGGGTGAGATAGGTGCGCAGGTCGTGGGCGATGGCGGCCAGCATGCGGGTGCGCTCGTCCACCAGGCCGCGGATGCGGGCCTGCATGGCGTTGAAGGCGGCCGACAGCTGGCGGATCTCGCGCGGGCCCGACAGCGGCAGGGGCTTGGCCTCCAGTTCGTCGCCGAAGCGGGTCACGGCCCGGGCCAGGGCGGCGACCGGTCCGGTGGTCTGCAGCACCGCCAGGGCCAGCATCAGCAGCATCACTCCCAGCAGGGCGGCGGCGGCCAGCACGGCGCGGCCCAGGAACTGGCGGGCCGACTGCGGCGGCCGGCGGCTGAGCACCACCACCTCGCCGTTCTCGAGGCGCACGATCAGGCGCAGGGCGTGGCGGCCGGGCAGGGGGGCGTCGCGCAGCCGCCCGCCGCGCCGCACGTCGATGCGCCAGCGGCGATCGCCCAGCGCGGCCTGGTAGGCGGAAAAGCCCGGATCGCGCGCGTCGGCCGGCCGGGCGCGGCGCAGGGGCGGCGGGAATTGTGGGACGGCGCGCACGCCGATGACGCCGGTGTCCAGCGCGGCGATCACCCGGGGGCGCACGGCCGGAGGCGTCGCCTCCAGCGCCTGGACGATCGCCCGGGCCTCCGAGGGCAGGGGCAGCTGGTAGAGCCGCACGCCGCCGCCGTCGCCGCCGGGCCAGATCAGCAGCACCGCCCCGATCGCCAGCATGATCGCCAGCCCGGCCAGCAGGATGCCGGCGATGCGCGAGGCGAGGTTGTCGGCCAGCAGCGGCACGGCGCCTAGATCCGCTCGACCGGGACGGTCAGCAGGTAGCCGCCGCCGCGCACGGTCTTGATCAGGCCCTCGCCCGCGTCGCCCTCGGCCAGCTTGCGGCGCAGGCGGCTGAGCAGAACGTCCACCGAGCGGTCGAAGGGCATGGCGTTGCGGCCGCGGGTCCAGTCCAGCAGCTGGTCGCGGGTCAGGACCCTTTGGGGGCGGCGCAGGAAGGCCATCAGCAGGTCGTGCTCGGCGCCGGTCAGCTCCACCGGCCGTCCCGAGGCGTCGGCCAGGGCGCGGGCCCCCGCGTCCAGGGTCCAGCCGGCGAAGCGGTAGGCCTCGCCCGGCGGCGGGGCGGCGACCCGCTGGGCCTCCTTGGTGCGGCGCAGGACGGCCCGGACGCGGGCCAGCAGTTCGCGCGGGTTGTAGGGCTTGGCCAGGTAGTCGTCGGCGCCGATCTCCAGGCCGATGACGCGGTCGATGTCGTCGCCCTTGGCGGTGACCATCAGGATCGCGGTGTCGCCCGCCGCGCGCAGGCGGCGGCACAGCGACAGGCCGTCCTCGCCCGGCATCATGATGTCGAGCAGCGCCAGGTCCACCCGGCGGCGGGCGGCCAGACGGTCGAAGGCGGGCGCGTCGGCGCAGCCGATCGCCTCGAAGCCTTCGCGGCGCAGCAGGCCCAGGGTCAGGTCGCGGATCTCGGCGTCGTCCTCGACGACCGCGATCAGGGTGTTGTCGATCATGCGCCAAGCCTTGCCCCAAGCCCGGGGCGGGGAAAAGGCGGGCCGCTCGCCGTTTACACTTCGATACGCTTCGTCGAGGGCGGGCAAAGCGGCGGGCGCCGTGGGCCTGTTGGATGGCGGACAGGGACGGATCACCCACCTCAAGGAGCTTTCATGCGCCAGTCCATTCTCGCCGCCGGTCTTGTGGCCGTCGGTCTCGTCTCGGCCCTCGCGGCCGTTCCCGCCCAGGCCGGCCAGCACGGCCGCGTCGTCAGCGTGCAGGGCGCGCGCGGCCACGGCTATGTCCACGGGCGGCAGGTCAGCCGCCAGCCCGGCGCGGTCGCCGTTTCGCGTTCGACCCAGACCAATTCCGGCCGCGGCGTCGCGAGCGCCCGTTCGGCGACCTGGGGCGGCGGCGCCTACCAGGGCGGGGCGACCCGCAGCCTCGCGAACGGCCAGAGCATGACCCGCTCGGCCAGCGCCACGCGCAACGACGACGGTTCGGTCGCCTACGCCTACCAGCGCACCGGCTACGACGGCGCCGTCCGATCGGTCAGCGGCACGCGCCCCTGACCGTGTCGCCGGTCGGCCGATTCCACGCCCCCAACGGCGGCCGGCCGGCGGCTTTCCCCTTTCGTTCAGAACAAGAGAGCGTCCATTGTCCGTCGCCATGAAGAGCAAGATCCTGACCCTGGCCCTGGTCGCCGGCCTCGTCGCCGGCGCGGCCGTCGAGGCCCAGCCCCTGCGCGGGCGCATGCGTGAACGCATGGCCCAGCGGCTCGAGCAGAAGCGCGCCGAGGAAGAGCGGCCGATCGACCTGCAGGCCATCCTGCCGGGCGCCCGCAAGCTGACGCAGGCCTATGGGCCGGCCGCCGTCCAAGCCGTCGACGTCTATGTGCCGCCCGGCGCCCGCGACGCGCCGGTCATCGTCATGGTTCACGGCGGCGCCTGGAAGATCGGCGACAAGGCCAACACCGGCTCGATCGAGAACAAGCTGAAATACTGGCTGCCCAAGGGCTACGTGTTCGTCAGCGTCAATTACCGGCTGCTGCCCGAGGCGATGGCCTACGAGCAGGCGCAGGACGTGGCGCAGGCCATGCGCTGGGTGCAGGGGCACGCCGCCGACTGGGGCGCCAGCGATCGCCGCGTGGTGCTGATGGGCCACTCGGCCGGGGCGCACATCGTCGCCCTGCTGTCGTCGAAGCCCGACATGGTCGGCAAGCCCTGGGCGGGCACGGTGGTGCTGGACTCGGCGGCGATGAAGATCTCCACCGTCATGCAGGGCCGCCATCCGCGCTTTTACGACGAAGCGTTCGGCGGCGATCCGGCCGGCTGGGCCAAGGCCTCGCCGATGGACCAGTGGACCCCGGCGGCCGTGCCGATGTTCGTGGTCTGCTCGACCAAGCGCCCCGACAAGCCGTGCGACGACGCCAAGGCCTTCCAGGCCCAGGTGCAGAAGGCGGGCAAGGCCATGCCGATCCTGCCCCAGGCCCTCAGCCACGCCGACATCAACCGGACGCTGGGCCTGCCGAGCGCCTACACCCAGGCGGTGGACGGGTGGGTGAAGCAGCGGGCCGGGCGTTAGTTCTTACCCTCTCCCTCTGTGAGAGGTTTCAGTGGGCGGGCTCCCCGTAGACGATCCCGCGACCGTCGGTGCCGACATAGATCCGGCCGTAGGTCCGCATGTCGGCGGCGAGGCAGCGGAAGCGGCGGCCGTATTCGTGGCGGGGGTCGTTGACGCGGACCCAGCTTGCTCCCTCGTCGTCCGAGCGCCAGATCGCCTTGACCCCGTCCTTGCGGCCGATGGCGAACAGGGTCGGCCAGGCCTTGCCGGGCGGCGGGGCGCCGAGGTCGAGCTGGTCGACCTGCACGCCGCCGTCGATCCGCGCAAAGCGCGCGCCGCCGTCGGTCGAGCGATAGAGGCCCTGGGTGGAGACGAACCACAGATGGCCGGCCTGGCCGGGAACGGCCTTCAGCGGCCAGGGGATCTCGCGCCAGGTCACCTGGTCAGCCAAGAGGTCGGCGGGCAGGCCGGCGACCGGCGCCGCGACGAAGCTGGCCCCGGCGTCGGTGCTGATCCAGCGCTTGCCGGTCTGCAGGTCGAGGGCGGTGAAGCGCCTGGAATCCACCCGGTCGGGCACAGGGCGCACCCAGGCGGGCAGGCCTTTGCTGACTTGCCAGGTCGCGCCGCGATCGCGGGTGATCTGGGCCTGGGCGGTCATGACCATGAACACCGAGCCGTCGGCGTTGACGACGATGGCGGCGTCGTCGTGCGCGTCGGGCCCGCGCCGGCCCTGGCCGGGCGGGGGCGGGGCGCCCGTGATGCGCGGGGCGGTCATCGGCGCCCAGCTGCGGCCGTGGTCGCCCGACCAGGCCAGGGTCGGGCCGCCGTGGCGCTGGTGGGGCGTGCCGCTACGGGCGACTATGGCGGGCTGCATACCGGCGTAGTCGATGAAGTTGGTGTTGCCGAACACCGGGGTCGTGAACTGGTCGGTCGGCGAGACGGCCAGGTCGTCGTGCACGAAGCCGGAGATGTCGCCAAAGCCGCTGAGCAACTGCGGGCCCTCGGGCAGGCTGGCCAGGGTGATGATCGCCGTCTGCTCGATGCCCTCGACCCACGGGAACCAGGTGGTCGGGCGGCCGGCGGCGGCCTTGGTGAACTCGCGGGTGGCGTAGATGGTCGCGCCGGTGGTGTAGCAGGCGAAGTCGGGGTCGAACGGATCGATGGCCAGGCCCGCCATCCACCAGCCGAAGTCGGCCTCGGGCTCGCCCCAGTAAAGGAACGGGGTGGTCGTCACGTCGCGGCGGGCGTCGGGATAGAGATCGGTCCAGGTCGCGCCGTGCTCGGTGGAGCGCCATAGGGTGTCGTGCGGGTTCCAGCGGTTGAGGCTGGTCACCGCCACCGCCCCGTTTCCATCGACCGCCACGCCCATGAAGCCGCCGCCGCGCTGGGGCTGAGGCTTGGCCGGCGTGATCTCGGTCCAGGCGTTGGTCGCCGTGTCGAGCCGCCAGACCGCGCCGTCGGCGACGTTCGACGGGCCGACGCCGCTGGAATAGGTGACGTAGAGCCGGCCCTCGCGATCCAGCGCCGCCTTGCAGGCCAGATAGGCGTGGGGCGCGGGAACCGGCTTCCAGCTGGCCCCGCCGTCGTCGCTGCGCCACAGGTGATGCTCGGACGGATCGGCGACGCCGACGAAGATCGTCCGGCTGCCCCGGCCCGGCGCTCCGCCGCGCGGATCGAAGATCACGAACGACAGGCCCCCGTGCGTGGGCGCCGGGCGGGCGTTGAGGCCGAGGCCCGGAAGCGGGAAGCTTTCCGACCTGGTCCAGGTCGCGCCGCGGTCGCGGCTGACCTGCAGGCCGTCGTGGCGCGAGGCGAAATAGAGGGTTCGGGTGTCGTTGGGATCGACGGCCAGCCGCTCGCCCAGGCCCCGGCCGTCTTCGTTGCCGCCCATGCGGAAGGGGACGGGAACGACGGTCCAGTCGGCTCCGCGGTTTTCCGAGCGCAGGATCGCGGCCGGATCGGGCCGGCCCATGCCGCAGGCCAGATAGACGACGTTCGGATCGACCGGATCGGGCGCGACGCTCTCGACGCCTTGCCAGCTGCCCTGGGCCTGGTCGTCGAGCAGCGGGATCCAGCGGCCTTCCGAAGCCTGCCAGCGATAGGCCCCGCCCATGTCGGAGCGTAGATAGGCCAGGCCCTTCTCGACCGGGCTGAACACCACGCCGGGGATGAAGCCGCCGCCGCCGACCCGCACGTTGCGCCAGCGATAGGGCAGGTTCGCCGTGGCGGCCCGCGCGCCGAAAGGCAGCGCTGTCATCGCGACGCCGAAAAGCAGGCTTCGAAGGGTTTCGCGGCGGCTCGGGGCGGGGGAAAGCGACATGGGAACCCTAATGCGAAGTCTTTCGCCCGATGTCGCACGAGGCGCGGCCGCTTCGCCAGCCACAATTGGTAGCGCTAACCGGGCTCTACCGACGCGCGCCGTGGCCGAAAGGACGCAGTTAAACGCAAATGATTGGCGAATACAGCCTCTGGTTTGACAGGCTGGAGGGCGGCGCCTATTCGCTCCTGCGAGTCATTATTGATCGCACGAGACCCCTCCCCATGTCCCGATCCCTGCGCGCCTTCCTCCTCGCCGCCGCCATGAGCCCCGCCCTGCTGGCCGCCGCTCACGCCGCCGAAGCTCCCGCCGCCGACGCCGCGGCCAGCGACCTCGAAGGGGTTGTTGTGACCGGCGCCAAGACCCGCACCTCGGCGGTGACGGGCCTGGACATGAGCCTGCGCGAGACGCCGCAGTCGGTCAGCATCGTCGACGGCGCGACGATCCACGACTTCGCCCTGACCAACGTCAACGACGTGCTGGCCATGGCCACCGGCGTCAACGTCGAGAAGGTCGAGACCGACCGCACCTATTACAACTCGCGCGGCTTCGACATCACCAACTTCCAGGTCGACGGCGTCGGCCTGCCGCTGATCTGGGGCATCCAGTTCGGCGAACTGGACACCGTGCTGTTCGACCGCGTCGAAGTGGTGCGCGGCGCCAACAGCATGATGACCGGCACCGGCAACCCGTCGGCCACCGTCAACTACGTGCGCAAGCGCCCGACGGCCGAATTCCAGGCCAGCGGCGCCCTGCAGTACGGCTCGTGGGACTCCAAGCGCCTCGAGGCCGACGTCTCGGGCCCGCTGAACGAGAGCGGCACGGTTCGCGGCCGCCTGATCTACGCCAACGAGGACCGCGACTCCTATCTCGACCACTACAAGGTCAACCGTAACGTCTACGCCGCCCTGCTGGCCTGGGACGTGACCGACAACACCACGGCCACCTTCGGCTGGTCTATGCAGGACAACCGCGCCAGCGGCGTGCTGTGGGGCGCCCTGCCGCTGACCTACAGCGACGGGTCCTTGATCAACTACGACGTCTCGGCCTCGACCTCGGCCGACTGGACCTACTGGGACGTCCGCGACCAGACCGCCTTCGCCGAGGTCGAGCATCGCCTCGACAACGGCTGGCGCTTCAAGGCGATCGCCACGGCCAAGCGCTTCGAGGAGCACGCCAAGCTGCTCTACGCCTATGATCCGTCGGGCATCGATCCGGACACCGGTCTGGGCGTGGAAGGCATGGCCGGCGTCTATCCGTCGATCTACGAGAGCTACACCCTCGACGCCTACGCCTCGGGTCCGTTCCAGGCCTTCGGCCGTGAGCACCAGCTGGTCGTCGGCGGCCAGGTCTCGCGCTCGGAAGGCCACGAGTACGAGGACTTCTCGACCGACACGATCGTCTATTCGTCGGTCTCGAGCTGGGGTTCGACCCAGCCGGCCGAGCCGACCTTCCCGGGCGCCTATCTGGCGGCCAACGAGACCACCAAGCTCGCCCGCTTCTACGCCGGCACGCACCTGAGCATCACCGACCAGCTGAAGCTGGTGGCCGGCTTCAACGCCCTGAAGCTGAAGGCCTACGGCTTCTCGTACGGCGCCGACATGGCCCGCGACGAAAGCAAGGTCAGCCCCTATCTCGGCGCGGTCTACGACCTGAACAAGAACGTCTCGCTGTACGCCAGCTACACCGACATCTTCAATCCGCAGTCGGAAGTCGACTCGACCCACGCCAAGCTGGCCGCCGTGCACGGCAAGAGCTACGAGGCCGGCGTGAAGAGCGAGTGGTTCGACGGCCGCCTCTACGTGACCGGCGCGGTGTTCAAGGCCGTGCAGAACGGCCTGGCTTCCTGGGCCGGCTATTTCGACGACGGCAAGAGCTACTACTCGGCGCAGGACACCGAGTCGAAGGGCTACGAGTTCGAGGTCAGCGGCCGGATCACCGACCAGTGGCGCCTGGGCGCCGGCTGGACGTCGCTGGAGATCGAGGACAAGGCGACCGGCGCCGACGCCCGCGTCTTCCTGCCCCGCAAGACGCTGAAGGCCTCGACCACCTACACGGTGCCGTCGCTGCACAACCTGAAGCTCGGCGCCGCCGTGCGCTGGCAGGACGACATCTCGTCGGACGCCGGCGTCACCCAGGACGCCTATGCGGTGGTCGACCTGATGGCCAGCGTCGACGTCACCGACAAGATCCGCGCCACGCTCAACGTCAAGAACGTCGGCGACGAGAAGTACCTCAACAGCCTGATGTGGGGGCAGGCCTACTACGCCGCGCCGCGCAGCGCGTCGGTTCGCCTGGACTACCGCTTCTAATAATCGTTATTAGGAGCATGGAGGGTGGCGGCTCGCAGCGCCGCCACCCTCTTCGTGTTTTGTAGGGGAGCCTCCGGAACCGCTTCGCATGGCCGGCATGCGCGGAGGTGGGGCTCTAGGAGGCGGGATGGACGCGCGCAATCTGGACACACCGTACGCGCCGGACGTTTCGCCGGCCCCGCCCGCGCCTCTGCGCGCGGCGGCGCTCGCCAAGGCGGTGCGCGCGGCCGTGCGCCCGACCCTGACCTTCATCCACCGCTGGGTGGGTCTGGTGATGGCCGGCTTCCTGTTCATCTCCGGCGTCACCGGCGCGGTGATCTCGTGGGATCACGAGCTGGACGACGTCCTCAACCCGCACCTGATGCACGCCAAGACCGACGGCCCGGCCCTGCCGACGCTGGACCTGGTCAAGCAGGTCGAGGCGCGCGACCCGCGGGTGATCGTCTCCTATTTCTCGCTGGTCCCCGAGAAGGGCGAGACCCTGACCGTCGGCGTCGACGCCCGCCAGGATCCCAAGACCGGCAAGCATTACGAGCTGGGCTACAATCAGGTGTTCCTCGACCCGGCGACCGGCGTCGAGCAGGGGCGGCGCGAATGGGGCGCGGTCTGGCCGATCACCAGCGAGACCTTCGTCTCGTTCCTCTACGTCCTGCACTACACCCTGCACATCCCCGAGTTCTGGGGTATCGACCGCTGGGGGATCTGGCTGCTGGGCGGGATCGCCGTGCTGTGGACGCTGGACTGCTTCGTCGGCTTCTACCTGACCCTGCCGGCCAGCCCGACCAACGGCCGCAAGCCGGCCAAGAGCTTCTGGAGCCGCTGGAAGCCGGCCTGGCAGATCAAGACCAAGGCCAGCGCCTACCGGATCAATTTCGACATCCACCGCGCCTTCGGCCTGTGGCTGTGGGGCGTGCTGTTCGTGGTGGCCTTCACGGCCTTCTCGCTGAACCTCTACAGCGAGGTGTTCTATCCGGTGATGTCGAAGATCTCGAAGGTCTCGCCGACGCCGTTCGACACCCGCGTGCCGACCAGCCACGACAACCCGATCCTGCCCAAGCAGACCTATGAGGCGATCATCGCCAAGGCCCAGGCCGACGCCAAGGCACGCGGCTTCACCGTTCCGGTGGGCGGGGCGTTCTACTCGCCGCACTACGGCGTCTACGGCGTGGCCTTCCACAAGGTCGGCGACGACCACGGGGCCGGCGGCGTGGGTCCGCCCTACCTCTACTACGACGGCGCCGACGGCCGTTACCTGGGCGAGCGCCTGCCCTGGAAGGGCACCGCGGCCGACATCTTCGTCCAGGCGCAGTTCCCGCTGCACTCGGGCCGCATCCTGGGGCTGCCGGGACGCATCCTGATCTCGTTCACCGGCCTGGTGGTGGCGGCGCTGAGCGTCACGGGCGTGGTGATCTGGCTGAAGAAGCGCCGGGCGCGCGTGCTGCGCAGGAAGCCGGCGGCGGCGTAAGCGAACCGGCGTCGTCCCCCTCGCGATCCCGATCCTTCGGCGGGCTCGGGACGAGGGGCGCGGCCGGGTCTCAGTCGCCGGCGTGTCCGCCGCGCGTCCAGGCGGCCGAAGCCTCGGCCAGGGCGCGCAGGACGGTCAGGTCCACGTCGGCCAGCCGCTTGACGTAGACGCAGCCCACGCCGGTCCGGTGCTTGCCCAGCCCGGCCAGCAGGGTCTCGCGCTCGGGAAACCCCGAGGCCAGATAGAGCACCAGTTCGGTCTTGCGCGGCGAAAAGCCCAGCAGCGGCCAGTCCATCGGCTTGGCGCCGCCGGTCGAATAGGACCCGAAGCCGACGATCGAGGAGCCCCACATCACCGCCGGGGCGCCGGCGACCTCTGCCAGCAGGTCGCGCACCACGGCCGCGTCGGCGCGCCGGGCCTCCGGCGAGGCGGCCAGGAAGTCGTCGACGCTGGCGTTCGTCGGGCGGGTCTTGGGTTCGGCGGCCATGGCGGGCTCCTGCGCTCGGCGGCAGATTGAGCGCGAGCGCGGCTTCTGCCAAGCTCCCGCGCGGAGGGGCCCATGCGCACGCAACTGAACCGGGGCGAGAGCCGCCGGGTGATGTACCTGGAGAACAAGGACGGCCTGATCGACGGCGTCCGGGCGCGGATCGGCTGGGTGGAATTCTCCCGCACCGGCCAGACCGTCTATTACCGCGGCCGCACCCTGCAGAAGGGGCATGGGATCAGCAGCAACTTCTTCGACGTCGACACGGGCGAGGGATACTGGGTCTCGGGCGTCAAGCAGCGCGGCTCCAACGCCCATCCGGCCGAGCAGGGCGTGTCCATAGAGATCGATCCCGACGCCGCCGAGGCCTATCGGGCGTTGCGGGCGGGCTGAGCCGCGTCCCGGCCGGGAGGCGGCGTTTTTTCGAGAGGTTCCAGTGATGTTCAACCGTCGCGGATTTCTGGCGGCCGGCTGCTGCGCGGCCTGTTCGGCGCCGGCGTTCGCCGCCCTCGCGGGGGAAGCGGCCAAGGGCGAGGCGGGGCCGGCGCTGGCGACCTTCGCCTATGACCGCGTCCGGTTGGGGCCGGGAAAGATGCGCGATCAGCTGGACTGGCAGCACCGCCTCTTCATGGGGCTGGACGACGACCGCCTGCTGAAGCCCTTCCGCCGGCGGGCCGGCCTGCCCGCGCCGGGCGCCGACATGGGCGGCTGGTACGACGACAGCCCCGACTTCCACATCGACGTCAACGACTGGAGCACGGCCAACTGGCACGGCTACATCCCCGGCCACAGCTTCGGACAGTACGTCTCGGGCCTGTCGCGCTACGTCGCCATCACCGGCGATGCGGCCACGCGCGAGAAGGTGAGAGGACTGGTCTCGAAGTACGCCCACACGATCTCGCCGAAGTTCTTCGTCGGCTACACCCTGCCGGCCTACACCTACGACAAGGTCGTGATCGGCCTGATCGACGCCTACCGCTACGCCGACGTCCAGGAGGCCGGGCCGGCGCTGGACAAGGTCACCGACGCCGTCCTGCCGGTGCTGCCGGAAAAGGCCCTGACCCGCGAGGAGCGCCGCCAGCGGCCCCATTCCAGCGAGGCGGAGATCTGGGACGAGCCCTATACCTTGCCCGAGAACCTGTTCCTGGCCTGGAAGCTGGGCCTGGGCGAGCGCTATCGCGACCTGGCCCTGCGCTACATGCAGGACGAGGCGCTGTTCGACCCGCTGGCCCGGGGCGAGAGCCCGCTGGCGGGCAAGCACGCCTACAGCCACGTCAACGCCCTGAACTCGGCGATCCAGGCCTGGTACGCGACCGGCGAGGAAAAGTACCTGAAGGCCGCCCGCAACGGGTTCGACTTCGTGCTGGCCCAGTCGTTCGCCACCGGCGGCTGGGGACCCAACGAGGAGCTGCTCGGCCCGGACGACGCCGAGGCCCTGCTGAAGTCGCTGACGCAGACCCATCGCACCTTCGAGACGCCGTGCGGGGCCTACGGCCACTTCAAGATCGCCCGCTCGCTGCTGCAGATCACCCGGGATCCCCGCTACGGCGACAGCATGGAGCGGGTGCTCTACAACACCATCTTGGGCGCGCGCGACACCACGCCCAAGGGCGAGACCTTCTACTATTCCGACTACAGCGACACGGCCTCGAAGTTCTATCGCGACGAGCTGTGGCCCTGCTGTTCGGGAACCTTCATCCAGCTGGCCGCCGACTACGGGATCAGCGCCTACCTGCAGGACGGCGCGCGCATCTACGTGAACCTCTATGTTCCCTCGACCCTGGCGGCGACGGCGGGCGGCCTGCCGGTGACGCTGCGCCAGGAGACCCGCTATCCGCTGGAGGCGGAGACGACGATCGCCGTCGATCCGGCGCGGGCGGGACGGTTCTCGCTGATGCTGCGGATCCCGGCCTGGGCGGGACCGGGAAGCCGGATCCTCGTCAACGGCCGGCCGGCGGGCGTGGCGGCGCGGCCGGGGACCTTCGCGGCGCTGGATCGCGTCTGGCGGCCCGGCGACAAGGTCGGCGTGGCCTTCGACATGGCTCCGCGCCTGGAGCCGCTGAACGCCGCCCACCCGGACGTCGTGGCGCTGATGACCGGGCCGCTGGCGCTGTTCCCGATCGGCCACGGCGACGTGGCGCTGACCAGGGACCAGTGGCTGTCGGCGCGCAAGGCCGGGCCCGACGCGTGGCGGGCGGGGGCCGTGATCTTCAAGCCCTTCATGGCCATCGGCGACGAGGGCTACCGGCTGTACGGGCGGGTGACGGCGGGGTGAGAGGGGACTGCCTTGCGTCCTTCGAGGCCCGCTGCGCGGGCGCCTCAGGATGAGGAAGTCAGTGCGCCGAGGTCCTCATCCTAAGGTGCGAGGCGTAGCCGAGCCTCGAAGGACGCACCGCCCCAAACGAAAAACGCCCCCGGCCGAGCCGGGGGCGTCTTCGGAAGCGTCGTCGAGGTCGGGAAGGCCTCAGGCGGCGGTCTTGACCAGCGACTTGGTCAGGATGCCGATGGCGGCTTCGCGGTCGATGCGCTCGATGGCGGCGACTTCGCGGGCCATGCGGTCCAGGGCCGATTCATAGAGCTGGCGCTCCGAATAGGACTGTTCCGGCTGGTTTTCGGCGCGGTGCAGGTCGCGAACCACCTCGGCGATCGAGACGAGGTCGCCCGAGTTGATCTTGGCTTCGTATTCCTGGGCGCGGCGTGACCACATGGTGCGCTTCACGCGGGCGCGGCCCTTCAGGGTGGTCAGGGCCTGGTTGACGACGTCGCCTTCGGCCAGCGGACGCAGGCCGGCGGCCTTGGCCTTCTTGGTCGGAACGCGCAGGGTCATCTTCTCGTGGTCGAAGGTGATGACGTAAACCTCGAGCGACATCCCGGCCACTTCCTGGGTCTCGATGCCCTGGATGCTCCCCACGCCGTGCGCGGGATAGACGACGTGATCGCCGACCGAGAATTCCAGACCGCTCTTGCTCATTCGTTCGTCCTCATAAAATTGGGCTTGCGCCCAAAACGCCGTTTCCAAACATCCCAAAAGGCGATAGCAACCCGACCCGTCGGAGAGGCGGGGCCAAGTCGGATCAGGATTTGGAGTGTCTCTTAAGTCACCCTTCGCCTTCGATCGGGCGAGCCGTTGGAACGGCTGTCGTCTTCCACCAGACGTGCGTGTGCGAGGCCGCAACCGTCACGTCGGCAGCGACAATAGCATAAAATTCAGCCTCATGAAAGGCTTGCGACCCGGCATGGGGTCGCGGCGGGCCGAATCCGGCCGCTAAAACCGGGATTTGGACCCGATCAGGAGCCCTTTCCGGGCTTTTCGCTGAAGTACTTCTCGAACTTGCCGGTCTCGCGCTCGAAGTCGGCGCGGTCGGCCGGCGGCTCGCCCTTGACGGTGATGTTCGGCCAGACCTTGGCGTAGTCGGCGTTGATCCGCAGCCACTTGCCGTCGGCGTCGTCCTCGGTGTCCGGCTTGATGGCGTCGACCGGGCATTCCGGCTCGCAGACGCCGCAGTCGATGCATTCGTCCGGATTGATCACGAGGGTGTTCTCGCCCTCGTAGAAGCAGTCCACCGGGCACACCTCGACGCAGTCCATGAACTTGCAGCGGATGCAGGCGTCGGTGACGATGTAGGTCATCGGAACTTGGCGGCTTTCTGGGACGGACGTAACGCGGCCGCGTTTTCGGAGCGACGGCCGCGAATGTCAATGCGGCGTCGCGCGCGGCGCGCCCAGGATTTCTCACGACGCCCGTAGACGGGCGCCTACGAACGGCTCTTTACAGCGCCCCGGGCGTCCTCGCGGAGTCTTTGCCGGGGCCTGGACGAAGAACAAGGTTCGTCCAATGATACCAATTCTTATGGAAGAGCGTTTCACTGTGTAGTTGAGGACGCGCCTCCAAACAACGTCGGGAATCCGACATCAGAATGAGCACCATGGCTCTCAAGACCGCTTCGTCGCCCGCGGCGGAAGACATCAACGCGCAGCTTCGGCTTCGAATGGCGTCGTTCGAGGCCTTCGTCGCGCACGCGCCGTTCGCGGCCGCGCTGATCGACCGCGCGGGCCGTCTGGCGGCGGTCAGCCCCGAATGGCGGGGCGAGGACCTGACCCCGGACCTGCGCCCCGGCGAGCCCTTCGCCCGCTGCCTGATGAACCTCGAGGACGTCGAGAGCCTGGAGCGCTGCCTTTCGACCGGTGAGCCGTTCTCGCGCTACCGCGCCCAGGTGGTCGACGGCGCCCAGCGGATCTGGCGCAGCGAGTTCGCCGCCTGCCGCAGCGACGAGGGGGCGATCTTCGCCGTCATGGTCACGGCCCGCGACGTCACCGGCTACGCCCAGACCGCGCTGCGGGCCGAGCGCAACGAGCAGCGCCTGAAGCTGGCGCTGGAGCTCGACGACCTGATGGTGCGCGAGGTCGACCTGAAGACCGGCGAGGTCTACGTCTCGGGCACCTGCCCTGAGCTGGAGAAGTGGTGCCTGTTCGAGGCCGATCCGCTGGAGATCGTGCACGAGGAGGACCGCGAGCGCATGGCCCAGATCATGCGCGCCCGCCGCGACGGCGAGGCGGCGGTGTTCGAGTTCCGCCTCAACCGCGACGACGGCGTCGAGACCTGGGTGCGCTCGGTGGGCAAGCGCTTCGTCGGCGCCGACGGCAAGCCCGAGCGGCTGGTCAACCTGTTCAAGGACATCACCGACCGCCGCCGGCAGACGGAAGCGGTCGAGAACCTGGCCTTCCGCGACCCGCTGACGGGCCTGCCCAACCGCGCCTTCTTCCAGCGCAAGTTCCAGGAGGCGGTCGACGCTTCGGAGATGGTCGGCGAGATCTTCGGCCTGATCATGATCGACGTCGATCACTTCAAGGACATCAACGACACCCTGGGCCACGACGCCGGCGACGCGTTGCTGCGGCGGCTGGCCGACGTGCTGCGCCACGCCTTCCGGGCCGGCGACACGGTGGCGCGCCTGGGCGGCGACGAGTTCGCGGTGATCCTGCGCGGCCTGCACGGCGAGGCCGACATGCTGCGGCCGATCAAGGCCCTGCAGGAGCTGCTGCGCCAGCCGATCCAGCACGGCGGCCGCAGCTTCTCGGTCAGCGCCAGCATCGGCGCGGCCCTGCACGGCGATCCGGACGCCGATCCCAGCCACATCTTCAAGAACGCCGACATCGCCCTCTATCGGGCCAAGGACGAGGGCCGCAACCGCTCGATCCTGTTCGACCCGTCGATGCGCTCGGCCCTGGAGCAGCGGCTGGAGCTGCTGCGCGACGTGCGCGCGGCGATCGAGGCCGACGAGTTCATCCTCTACTACCAGCCGGTGATCGACCTGGAGAGCGGCGCGGTGGCCGGGTTCGAGGCGCTGATGCGCTGGGCCCATCCCGAGCAGGGCATACTGACGCCCGACCGCTTCATGCCGGCCTTCGAGGACCAGGACCTGTCGCTGAAGCTGGGCGACGTGGCCTTCGAGACGGCGCTGAAGCAGATGCGGGCCTGGCTGGACGCGGGCATCGAGTTCGGCCGGGTGGCGGTCAATATCTCGGCCGCGCAGTTCCGCTCCGGACGCCTGGCCGAGGAGGTGCAGGAGCGCCTGGCCCGCTGGGGCGTGCCGTGCGAGCGCCTGACCATCGAGGTCACCGAGCACGTCTATATGGGCTGGGCCTCGGACGTGGTCAGCGACACCGTGCGCAAGCTGCACGCGGCCGGGGTGATGATCGCGCTCGACGACTTCGGCACCGGCTACGCCAGCCTGGCCAACCTGCGGCAGTTCCCGATCGACCGGCTGAAGATCGACAAGGGCTTCGTCCAGAACGCCGAGGACGCCGCCATCGTGAAGGCGGTGATCACCCTGGGCTCGTCGATGGGCATGAAGGTGGTCGCCGAGGGCGTCGAGGACCGCGAGCAGTTGGAGGCCCTGGCCGCCTACGGCTGCGACCAGGTCCAGGGCTACCACTTCAGCCGCCCCATGCCGCCCGAGAAGGTGCCGGGGTTCGTGGACGGGTTTTCGGTCTGAAGTCATCCGCGGGGGACTTCTTTTCTTCCCGTCATTCCCGCCGCAACGGCGGGCGTCGACCGTGGCGGTCACTCGCGCGCGACGGCGATTTGATCGCCCGGAATGGGCGGCCGCCAGATGCTCCCCCTTGGGGGAGCTGTCGCGAAGCGACTGAGGGAGGTAAGCGCCGACGCAGGTTGTCGATAGCGGTGAAGGTCCTGGCGGGAGGAGGGGCGGCGAAGATCACGCGCCAAGCCGTCCCGCTCAGAACTGGGCTTTCACCTGTGCGCCCACCGCCAGGGCGTTGGGCGTGTCGCGATAGCTGAAGGCGCCGGGGTCGATGACGTATTGCACGTCGGGGCGGACGGTCAGCCAGTGGGTCGCCTGCCAGCCGTAGCTGAGTTCGATCGCGGTCTCGCCGGCCGGCAGGTCGGCGTAATCGGCCAGGGCGGCTTCCGCGTGGGCTTCCCGCAGGCGCGGATTGAGCTCCGCGTGGACGATGCCCAACGCCACGGTGTCGGCGTCGCGGCCGGGGAAGGTTCCGGTCTGGACCAGGCCCGCCTCGTACCAGCGGGTGATCGGCGCCGAGGCCCTGGGATTGGCCGTGACTTGGCCGAACAGCGACAGGCCCCCCGTTCCGCCTTTCCGACGCCAGACCATCTGGTCGGCCAGCAGGTAGAGGCCGTGGCGGCCCTTCACCGTTCCGGTCTCGCCCTGCCGGGTGACGCGGGAACTGTCGTAATAGGCGCCGAGCTTGTAGTGGCCGGGCAGGGCGCCGCCGCGATCGTACTCGACCTCTAGCGGCAGCATCACGCCGGTCGAGCCCGAGGCGAAGGGCCGCCAGGCGTTGTCCTTGTCGTTCAGCGACGGGTTCACCTGGAAGACGCCGGTGCGCACCAGCACGTCCGGCCGCGCGGCGTAGCGCACGGCCAGCCCCCAGCGGGCGTTGGGATAGTTGTACCAGCCGCTGTCGCCCGACATCGACAGGGGGTGGGCGCAGAAGGCGGCGTTGACCAGGTTGCAGCCGATGGCCATGCCGCCCAGGTCGTTGCCCATGGCGAAATAGCCGGCCCGCAGGTTCAGTCGTCCGCCGTCGAGGCGCTGTTCGATGGAGGCCTCGGTCAGGCGAGAATACTGGCCGCCATAGGCTTCCTGGATCGGCAGGCGGTTGCCGACGACGTCGGACGACACGCCCTTGCCGCGCCGGTCGTTGAAGGTGAGGTGCGCGATCGCCCCGGACCAGCCCGAGAGCTTCTCCAGATCGAAGTCGGCGCCCACCCGGATCTGCTGGGTGTAGCCGCCGCCATGGCGCAGGCCGCCGTCGACCGCGCTGAAGGTCTCGGAGACATAGTCGCCGCGGAAGGCGATCCCGTCTTCGGCGAGATCGGTGCGCAGGCCGCCCCAATCTCCGGTCAGGGTCGTGCGCTCTTCGGCCAGAGCGGACGGGACGAGGACCGGCGAGGCAAGGAGCGCCGCCGCCAGACCGGCGGCGGCGCCCAGCCGTTCGAGACGTCCGCTCATTGCAGGGCGTAGGCGATCACGTAGTCGCCGCGGTCGGGCGACTGGCGGGCGCCGCCGGCGGTGACGACGACGTACTGCCTGCCGGTCCTGGGCGAGCGGTAGCTCATCGGACCGCCCTGGCTGCCGACCGGCAGGCGGGCCTTCCACACTTCCTTGCCCGTGGCCGAGTCGAAGGCCCGCAGATAGTAGTCCTGCGTGCCGGCGAAGAAGACCAGGCCGCCTTGCGTGGCCAGGCTGCCGCCCAGGGTGG
Source organism: Caulobacter sp. (assembly GCA_047607095.1). Classification (GTDB taxonomy): domain Bacteria; phylum Pseudomonadota; class Alphaproteobacteria; order Caulobacterales; family Caulobacteraceae; genus Caulobacter. The sequence goes on along the minus strand of JASGDR010000519.1, from coordinate 3,196 downwards.
GCAGGCCGATCGGCATGGGCAGGCCCATCTTGATCCCCAGCGGGCCGGTGTCGCGCACCGTGCCGACCGGGACCTGCCACTTGATCTTCTGGGTCTTCATGTCGATGGCGGTCATCGTGCCGTAGGGCGGGGCCTGGCAGGGGATGCCCAGCACCGACAGGAAGCGGTTCTTGTTGACCGAATAGGGCGTGCCCTTCAGCGGCACGGCGCCCATGCCGGTGTTGACGGCCTCGCCGCCGCCCGAGGCCGCGGCCTTGGCGGGCTGGGGCTCCATCTTCACCCACAAGCCCAGGCGCATGTCGTTGACGAAGATGGTGTTGGTGGTCGGGTCGGTCGACAGGCCGCCCCAGTTCATGCCGCCCAGCGAGCCGGGGAAGCTCAGCGACTTGTCCGTGCCCGGGGCGGTGTAGAGCCCCTCGTAGCGCATGCCCTTGAAGGCGATGCGGCACAGCAGCTGGTCGAAGGGCGTGGCGCCCCACATGTCGGATTCCTTGAGGGTCTGGGATCCGATCTGCGGCATGCCGACCGACTTGGGCTGGGTGAGGGCGTAGGGCTCGCCGGGGATGTCGGCGGCCTTGACCGCAACCTCCTCGACCTTGGTCAGCGGCTTGCCGGTGGCGCGGTCGAGCACATAGAGCTGGCCGGCCTTGGTGCCGAAGACGAGGGCGGGCGTGACGCCGCCGCCGGCCCTGGGGAAGTCGACGAAGCTGGGCTGCATCGGTACGTCGAAGTCCCAGAGGTCGTTGTGGACGGTCTGGAACACCCACTTCTCGCGGCCTGTCGTGGCGTCGATGGCCAGCATCGAGGCGCCGTAGCGGTGGTCGAGCGGGGTGCGGGTCTTGCCGTAGAGATCGACCGAGGCGCTGCCCACCGGCATGAACACGGTGTTGGAGGCCGCATCGTAAGACATCGACGACCAGACGTTGGGGGTCGAGCGGGCGTAGGTCTTTCCGGCCGGCGGCTCCTTGGTGATCGACGGATCGCCCGGGTCGAAGGCCCAGCGCAGGGCGCCGGTGATCACGTCGAAGCCGCGCACCACGCCGCCGGGCATGTCGACCTGCACGTTGTCGGCGATGCGGCCGCCGACGACGACGGTCGTACCGGCCAGGGTCGGGGCGGCGGTCAGCTGGTATTGCGGGTCGGGCGCGTCGCCCAGGCCGGCCTTCAGGTCGACGCGGCCGCCGGCTCCGAAGTCCTGGCAGGCCTTGCCGGTGTCGGCGTCGAAGGCCATCAGCACGGCGTTGATGGTGTTCATCAGGATGCGGCGACGGCAGGGCGCGCCTTCGGGCACGGTCGCGGCCAGAACGGGCGTGGCGCCCGAGACGGTGGGCTGGGCCAGGGGCGCGCCGGCGTCGAAATAGGCCAGGCCCCGGCAGCGCATCCACACCGAGGCCTTGGCGTCGACGATCGTCTTCCACTTCTCGCGGCCGGTGTCGGCGTCCAGCGCGATGACGTTGTTGTGCGGGGTGCAGATGTAGACCGTGTCGCCGACCTGCAGCGGGGTGTCCTGGTCCTCGGCGCCGTTGCCGTCGCTGACCGCGATGTCGCCGGTGCGGTAGGTCCAGGCGACCTTCAGGTCCTTGACGTTGTCGCGGGTGATCTCGGCCAGGGCGACGAAGCGGCTCGCGCCGGGGGTGTTGCCGTAGGCCTCCCAGTTCTTCTGGGCCTTGGCCGGATCGATCGGGACGAGACCCGGCGCCGCGCCGGCGAAGGCCACGGTGGGATGGGGGAAGAACATGGCGGTGAAGCCGGCGACCGAGGCCAGGGCCAGGACGCCGCCCAGAGCCAGGGCGGGAACCACGGCCGGGGGCTTTCCGCCGGCCCGCGCCATCAGCGGATAGGAGAAGGCCACGACGGCCGCGCCGACGCTCATGGCCAGCAGGCGCGAGATCAGCGGCCAGAACGAGAAGCCCGACTCCCAGACCGCCCAGACCACGGTCAGCGCGAACACCGCGCCGAACAGCAGGGCGCCGGCCGCCTTGGCCCGGCAGATCAGCGCGCCGGACACCGCCAGCACGATCCCGGCGGCCAGGAAGTAGGGGCTGCCGCCCAGGGCCAGCAGCTTGCCGCCGCCGATCAGGAAGAACAGGCCGGCGGCCAGGATCACGGCGCCGAGCAGCAGCAGCCACAGCCTGGCCGGCAGGCCCAGGCGGTTGTCGAACTTGGAAAGCGGCATTCGGAGGGGTCTCCCACGGATGATCGGCGCTGCTCGACCACTCCCGTCCGGCTGGACGTCGGAGCCCCCCCAGGCTCAAGCTCACGCTACGTAAGCTGCACATTTCCGCAATTGGACCCAAACGAAGCGGGTCGCAAGCCTTTATGGCCGACCGGGGTTATGCCTTGGCCGCCTTCCGGCCCCGCAACCGTCTTCAGCCCGCCGCGCTTCCTTGCCATAGTGGGGGCATGGCTTTCTCCCCGCGTTCCCCGCTTCTCGCCGCCGCCGCCCTGTCGGTGCTCGCCGTCTCCGCCCAGGCCCAGGAGGCGCCCCCGGCTTCGGGCGCGGTGGCCGTCACGACCCTGGCGCCGCCGGACCTGTTCTCGACGCCGGCCGCCGAGACGGGCCTGCCCGACGACCTGTGGAACGGCGCCTCGCCGCAGCTGATGCGCCAGATCCTGCCGACCCTGGCGGCCAAGCCGCTGTCGCCGGCCTTTTCGGAGCTGGCCCGGCGGGTGCTGGCGACCGGCGCGCGGGCGCCCAAGGGCGTGGGCGACGATCCCGAGATGGGCGGGGCGCGGGCCCTGGCCCTGGTGGCCCTGGGCGAGGCCGAGGGCGCGCGGCGGGTGCTGGAGCGCACGCCGGGTCTCGACCAGAACAGCGCCCTGGCCATGGCCGGGGCCGAGGCCAACCTGATCCGCGGCGACGACCAGCGGGCCTGCGCCATCGCCGACGCCCTGGGCGTGGATCGCGGCGCGGGCTACTGGCTGCGGCTGCGGGCTTTCTGCCAGCAGCGCGCGGGCCAGCTCGACGAGGCCCAGCTGACCTTCAACCTGGCCCAGCAGCAGAGCAAGGATCCGGCCTACGCCCGGATGATGGTCGCGCTGCTGGCCAAGACCCCGCTGACCGGGGCGGGCGACCTGCGCAACGGCGTCAACTACGCCCTGTCGACCACCCTGGCGCTGGAGACCAAGACCCCGGCCGCGGCCGCGACGGCCTCGCCCGCGCTGCGTCCGGTGATCGCCCCGGCCCCGACCGACG
>JASGDR010000518.1:0-15895 GCA_047607095.1 Caulobacter sp. | reverse complement strand
TCTTGGCGCCGATAGATCCTCCCCCTCTGGGGGAGGTGGCCCGGAGGGCCGGAGGGGGAGCGGTTTCAGCTTCCGCGGCGCCGAGCCATCCTGCACCGACTTCCCCCGCTCCGCGACACCTCCCTCCACGGGGGGAGGTTCCTTGAAAGCCCGGCCCGCGCTAAGCCTGCCCCATGCTCACCCGCCGCGCGCTCGCCCTGTCCGCCCTCGCCCTGCCGCTGGCTTCCACCGCCCGCGCTCAGTCGCCCGAGCCCTGGCGCAAGGCCGACCGTCTCTATGCGGACGACTTCACCCACGGCCTCGCCGACTGGACGATCGAGGCCGAGAAGCCCGCCCTCGCCAAGGCCGAAAACGGCGTGCTCGAGCTCGACGCCCCGGCCGGGATCACCGCCTGGTTCAAGCCCCGGCTCGAAGGCCCGCTGCTGATCGAATACCAGGCCCTGGCCGTCTACGAAGGCGGCCGCAACGACCGGATCAGCGACCTCAACGCCTTCTGGATGGCCACCGACGTCCGCAGCCCGGACGACCTTTTCGCCAGCCCCCGCGGCGGCGCCTTCGCCGACTACGACCTCCTGAAGACCTACTATGTGGGCCAGGGCGGCAACTACAATTCCAGCACCCGCCTGCGCCGCTATGTCGGCCGGGCCGGCGACCGTCCGATGCTGCCCCAGCACGACCTCAAGGACGCCCGCGCCCTGCTTCAGCCCAACCGCTGGGTCGCCGTGCGGCTCGTCGCCTACGGCGACCTGATCCAGTACTGGGCCGACGGCCGCAAGCTGTTCGAGCTGCGCGACCAGGACCCCTACCGCGCCGGCTGGTTCGGCCTGCGCACGACCTGGAGCCGCCTGCGCTTCAAGGACTTCTCGGTGTGGCGGCTGGCAGGGGCGTAAGGAACCTCCCCCTCTGGGGGAGGCGGCCGAAGGCCGGTGGGGGGCCGTTCTCAGCTTTCGAGGCGATAGGTGATTTCGCAAAAACTCCCCCCACCGATCGCTGCGCGATCACCTCCCCCACGGGGGGAGGTTCCCAACCCTTTCGCTCGACATTTCCAACAATTTCCGCCCCCTCCCTCGTGACAACTCAAGGTTGATCACGCACCATCGTCCCCGGCCGTCGCCCAGCCTCCCGACGGCCTTCCGGGACCACCATGAACGCCGTCACCGGGGCCCTCGCCGCCCTCCTCGCCCCGTCGCGCGACCCGCATTGCCGCGCCTACGGACCCGACCTGCTGCGCGCCGCGGCCATCCTGCTGGTCATGGCCTGGCACATGCCCAAGCCCGCCCGCCCCGAGCCGCTCCTCGCCGTCCAGCCCTACGGCTGGCTGGGGGTCGACCTGTTCTTCGTGCTCAGCGGCTACCTGATCGGCGCCCAGCTGCTGAAGGGGATCGCGGCCGGGAACGGCGTCGACTTCGCGCGCTTCTGGGCCGGCCGCGCCTTTCGCATCCTGCCCGCCTTCCTGGTGATCCTGACGCTCTATTTCGCCCTGCCCGGCTTCTCGGACGGCGAGGCCCTGCAACCGCTCTGGCGGTTCCTGACCTTCACCATGAACCTCGGCCTCGACTACCGCGTCACCGGCGCCTTCACCTCGGCCTGGTCGCTGTGCGTCGAGGAGCATTTCTACTGGGTCCTGCCGCCGCTGGTCCTCCTGCTGGCCCGCTTCAGGGGCGCGGGACCGGCCGTCGCGGTCGCCGCCGCCGTGCTCCTCGGCGGCATGGCCCTGCGCTGGGCGATCTGGCACGGACCCGCCGCCGATCCGTCCACCCGGCCCGCCGACTTCCTGCGGCTGATCTACTACCCCACCTGGACCCGCCTCGACGGCCTGGCCCTGGGCGTGCTGCTGGCCGCCGCCCGGGTCTTCCGCCCGGCCCTGGTCGCCCGTTTCGCCCCGCCCTGGCTGACCGGATCCCTCGGCCTGGCCGCCGCCGTCGCCACGGTGATCCTGTGCCGACTCACCGCCGACGGCGTGGCGCTGAACCTGACCGGCGCGGTCTTCCTCTATCCGCTGGCCTGCCTGGCCGCGACCCTGCTGCTCTGCGCCCTGCTCGACCTCGAGCCGGCCCTGCAGCGCCGGCCCCTACAGCCCGTCACCGCCGTGGCGACCCTGGCCTACAGCCTCTACCTCGTCCACAAGCCCGTGCAGCACATGCTGCGCGAGGCCCTGGGCGACGCCGTGCTGCACGGCTGGACCGGCCTTTGCGCCTATCTCGCCGCCGACCTCGCGGCCGCGATCCTGCTGTGGCTCCTGATCGAACGCCCCTTCCTGCGCCTGCGCGACCGCGTGCTGAGAAAGCCGGTCCCGGCGGCGATGGAGGAGATGAGACGGGCGGCTTGAGAACGCCGCCAAGACGGAACCTCGCGTCGCCTTAAGCCCCAGGGGCGGGCCTTCTCCAATCCGAAGGCGGACGAAACAAACTCAGCCATGGCGCTTGCAATGCAGCAGACACTGCCTATCGTTGCATTCAGGCTTGGGGGGCTAGCTTGTGAAGGACTGTCTGGATCCGCCGGAAGAAGAACTGTGCCAGTGCGTGAAGCGGGGCGAACCGGCCCGGCTGGCGGAGAAACGCATCGACGCCAGGGTCATCCGCCAACTGCTGCTGGGCCTGCCGCCCTGCATGACGCACGCCGACCGCATTCCCTTGACCGTAGCCGGGGTCGAGCTCCACGGCGCCACGATCGTCGGCCGCCTGCATCTGGACAACATGACCGGGGTAGACGGCGCGCCGCTGCCTTCCCTCGTCTTTCAGGACTGCCGCTTCGAAGGCGGCCTCAGCGCCACCCACGCCCACCTGGGCCGACTTTCCCTGCGCGGCTGCCGGTTCGAGGGCGACGCCGAAATCCCGACGCTCGACCTGACCGGCGCGCAATTGGCGACCGACATCGACCTTTCCGAAACCCGGAGCACGGAACAGAACGGTCTCTTCTGGGTCGGCCTTCGCAACGCCCGGATCGATGGCGATCTCAACGTCTGGCGCGCGAGGTTCAAAGGCCCAGGCCCCGCCCCCGAAAGTTCGAGCGCGCGGGATCAGGCGCGCTGCGGCTTCGACCTGGAATCGGCGGACATCGCCGGCTCGGTCGAAATCACGCAAAGCAGCTTGCTTTGCGGCCTTCGAGCCAAGAACGCGGCCATCGGCGGCGACGTCTGGCTCACGGGCTCCACCTTCACTGCCTATAGGGGAGACGGGATCAACCTTCAGAGCGCCCATATCAAGGGCAACCTGATGCTCACCAGCGACCAGTCCGGCAAGAGCAAGAAGCACCGCGCGCTGGTCATCAAGGGAACGGCCTGGCTTCTGGGCGTCCAGGTCGACGGCGGCCTGCACATCTTCGACGCCGATATCAGGACCCCCACACCCGCCCCGGGGTCGCCCCGCGACCCGGCCCTTGTTCTCGACGGATCCAGGATCGGCGGATCCCTGGTGTTGGCCAGTAAAAACCTGGCGCTGACGTTTTCGCCGAACATCTCGCTCGCCAGGATGCACATAGAGAAGAGCGTTGAAATCGGAAGCCTGATACTCCACGGAAAACCCGAAAACGGCACACCGAATATCGACTTCAGGTCCAGCAATATATTGGGCGACCTTGAGATATACGATACGAACGGAGGAGATCACACGACAGCTAAAACCGGAACACAGTATTCATTTACGAGGATAATAAATTCTGAAAGCGAAAAGAATAGTATAAATACCGTAAATATATCCTATATAAGTTGCAAAAATTTAAAAGTAGACAATTGTCATATCAATACATTTATCGCTAAGAGATCCGACATCTCCAGCCAATTCAAACTTGGCTTGAGGAAGTGCGTAAAAGCGGATCTTACAGAAATAAATATCGGCGGCTCACTGGATATAAGCAATTTCGAATTTGCCTCTAACAGCAATCTGTGCCTCAAAGACGCCGATATAAAACGCGCGCTTCGCGTGAAACCGAAGGAAAATCCGCACTCAAAGTACATACTGAGGAGTGCATATGAAATAGAGCTTCAATCAATTCCGGGGTTTAAATTCGTACAAGCTCACTGGTTCACCGGCGACCTCGGAAAATCGGCGCAATCTTTTCACCTCGTTCACGACGAGGACGTCGTGACGCTCGACGGCCATGTCACCGCCTTCCAGGATCTGCGCCAAAAAATAAAAATCGACACGGATCAGTCGGCGGTCGAATTCCTGCGGCTGTTTTGCGGCATGCTGCAAGCCGAGGACGGCCTCTTCCGTATCGTATCTCAACGATCGGAGCTTCCTCCAGGCGTAGGACTGCCTGAAGAGCGGCAAAAATCCCGCCGAAACGGAAAATCCAAGGACGCTCTGCCCAATTCGAAAGAATTGAAGTTCGATATCAAGAAAGAGGACGAGGCATTCGAGATAGGCGTCGGCGTTCTTTACGGCGATCATCTTTTTCGCTCGACGTTCAGAATACCGTCTTCTCCTGGAATGTTCGCCCCTATCGTCGATATGATCGACGATGAATGCATTTCACCGCGGCTCGTCGGCTGGAACCGGTACATCAATCAGCGGCAGGTAAGATCTTCGGGAGCCCAACGGCCGCTCCCGCCGCTCCTGCCGGACATGGTCGCAATGCTGCCGGGCGAACAGAAACGGCTGGCCTCGAAACTTCTTCGAGGCCTGGTGGTCGAGACCAAGCTGAACAACACGGAAGTCGATCTACGCGACGTTCTTTGCGACACCCTCGAAGACGCCGGCGGCGCGGCATGGGAAAACGCCGCCCGCCTGCAGATGGATCGCTTCACCTATCGGCAGATCGCCAGCGACGACGATCAGGCCGGCCCGCGCAGGCAGAAATGGCGGACGCCGCTGGAAGACGAAGAAAAGCGGTTCAATCTGAGCGCGCTGCTGCCTCGAAAGCTCATGCTCGCGATCCACCGCAAGACCGGATGGTTCGACTACCTGATCTACGCCGAGGACCGCCGCAACACGCGCATGGCCTGGCTGCGGCGACAATATACCGGACTGAACTTCCGTAAGCTTCCGCCGCCGCATGAATATGTCCCCCAGCCGTTCGAACAGATCATCAACGCCTCCCGCGCCGCCGGCGACGAAGAGGCGGCGGTCTCGTTCGAGGTCGAGAAGATCCGGATCGAAACCTGGCTGTTCGACCTTCGCACCAGGCCCAAGTTCGTGGCGATCGGCGCCGCCGCCGGTCTGGCCGCGGGAACCTACGCCGCCTTGAACAACCTGGCGCCGACATGGGTGCTGCTGATCTGGCTGGCGGCCACGCTCGGGACCGCGTTCATCGTTTCGATCTGCCAGTTCCTGTTCTCCCAGTGCTTCGGCTATCTGCGGATTCCCTGGCGGGCGTTCGTCACCCTGTGCTTCAGCGTCCTGTTCGGCTACGTCGGCGTCCACCTGGCCAACGCCGGCGGCATGATGATCGTCGACATGACGCCCGTGGCGACCGCCGCCAGCGTCGTCCCCGGATCGAACCGGACGGGCGCGCCCGCCGTCTCCGCCATGCGCGACGACGTTCCCTGCGGCCCCTCGATCCACGAACTGCTCTACGCCCTCGACGTCTTCATTCCCCTGATCGACCTGCGCCAGGAGGACCGCTGCGAAGTCGGCGACTCCGCGTTGCGGCCCGCGCCGCCCCCGGTCTCCGCTTCGGCCCCGGCGAATGCGCCCCTGGCCGCGGCCGTCGCCTGGCTGGGCGTCGACAAGGTGTTCGACCAGGTTCGCGCATGGCCGCGCTCGACCACCTTCTGGGAAAGCCTCAAGGCGATCTATGCGGTGATCGGCTGGATCGTGATCTCGCTCTCGATCCTGACCTTCGCCCGGGCGACGCGTCAGCGGCAGGAAAACTGAGGGCCGGGCGGCCCGCGGCCGGCCGCCCGCAGCAATAAGCCGTTCCCACACCGGCGCGGCCTGCTATAGCCCCCATCTTTCCGTTTCGTCTGCGATCAAGAAAACCATGGCCGCCCCCGCTCGCGCCCCCGTGCTCGCCCTCAAGGACGTCCGTCTCGCCGACGGCGCCAAGCCGCTGTTCGACGGCGTGGATCTGGCCCTGGAGCCGCGCGTGCGCGCCTGCCTGGTCGGCCGCAACGGCGCGGGCAAGTCGACCCTGCTGAAGGTTCTGGCCGCCCAGGGCGCCGAGCCCGACAGCGGCGAGCGCGCCGTCCAGCCGGGCGCCAAGGTGGTGTTCGTCAGCCAGGAGCCGGAGATCACCGGCGAGACCCTGCTCGACTACTGCACGGCCGGCGGCGCCCAGGACTACGAGGCCCACGCCACCCTGGCCGACTTCGGCCTGGACTTCCAAAAGAGCACGCAGGGCCTGTCGGGCGGCGAGCGCCGCCGCGCGGCCCTGGCCAGGGCGTTCGCCGAACAGCCCGACGTGCTGCTGCTGGACGAGCCGACCAACCACCTCGACATCTTCGCGATCCAGACGCTGGAAGAGGAGCTGGCCAATTCCAAGTGCGCGGCCCTGATCGTCAGCCACGATCGCGCCTTCCTCAACCGCGTCACCCAGCGCACCTTCTGGCTGGAGCACCGCAAGGTGCGCCGCCTCGACAAGGGCTTCGCCGAGTTCGAGGCCTGGAGCGAGCAGGTGCTGGCCGCCGACGCCGAGGAAGAACGCCGCCTCAACAAGAAGCTGGAAGTCGAGAACGCCTGGCTGGCGCGCGGCGTCCAGGGCCGCCGGGCCCGCAACGAGGGCCGCCGCCGCGCCCTGATGGCCCTGCGCGCCGAGAAGAAGGACATCCAGTCCGAAAAGCGCGGCAGCATGACCATGGCCGTCGAAAGCTCGGGCACGTCGGGCAAGCGCGTGGTCGAGGCCAAGGGCCTGACCAAGAAATTCGGCGAGCGCACCATCGTCGAGAATTTCTCGACCCGCATCCTGCGCGGCGACCGCGTGGCCCTGGTCGGCCCCAACGGCGCGGGCAAGACCACGCTGGTCCGCCTGCTGCTGGGCGAGCTGGAGGCCGACGCCGGGACCGTGCAGCTGGGCACCAATCTGGAGGTTGCCTATGTCGACCAGAACCGCATGGCCCTGTCGGAGAAGATCACCGTCTGGGACTTCCTGACCCCGTCGGGCGGCGACTCCATCCTGGTGCGCGGCCAGCCCAAGCACGTCGCCGGCTACGCCAAGGAGTTCCTGTTCACCGAGGCCCAGCTGCGCCAGCCGGTCACCAGCCTGTCGGGCGGCGAGCGCAACCGCCTGCTACTGGCCAGGGCCCTGGCCACGCCGATGAACCTGATGGTGCTCGACGAGCCGACCAACGACCTCGACATGGACACGCTCGACCTGCTGGAAGAGCTTCTGGCCGATTTCGAGGGAACCCTCATTCTCGTCAGCCACGACCGCGACTTCATCGACCGCCTGGCCAGCTCGACCATCGCCATGAACGGCCACGGCCAGGTGCTGGAGACCCCCGGCGGCTGGAGCGACCTGATCGACCAGGCGCCGGACTTCTTCAAGGGCGCGCGCGGGGCCACGGGCGACTTCGCCACCGGCGCCCCGGCGCCCAAGGCCGCGCCCGCCGCGCCGCCGGCCCCGAAGAAGACCACCAAGCTGTCCTACAAGGACCAGCGCCGCCTCGAAGAGTGCGAGGCCCTGATCGCCAATTCGCCGAAGATCCTGGCCGACCTGGAGAAGAAGCTGGAGGATCCCAACCTCTACGCCCGCGATCCGGCCGGCTTCGACAAGGTCATGAAGGCCCTGGACAAGGCCCGGGCCGATCTGGCCCAGGCCGAAGAGGACTGGCTGGCCCTGGAAGAGAAGAAGGAAGCCCTGGCGGGGTGAGGCGACGCGGCGGCGGCCCCTCCCCTCGCGGAGCCGGCCTCTCGTCGCCTCCCGGGCGCGCGCCTAGTCGGCGTAGCCCCGCAGCAGCAGCCGCGCCACCGCCCGCGACTTGGCCGAGACCGTGACGACGGTGACCACGCGCCGCTCGCGCCAGGCGGCTTCGACGATCTTCAGGATCGCCGGCTCGCGGCTGAAGAAGCGGCGATGGGCGCCGGCGTAGGATTCGAGCGTGAAGCCCTCGAAATCCCCGAAGTGATCGAACAGCAGGCCGCTGACCTTGCCCGACCACGCGCCGGCCTTGTCGGCGCCGCCCGTGTCGAGCCCGCCTGCATCGAGCCCGTCGGTGTCGCCCAGCCAGTCGTCGCCGCCGGGATCGAAGGGCGCGCCGCCGGCGTCCCCGCCCGCATCCCCATCGGCATCCTCGTCACGCGTCGCGCCGGGCTTGATGTCGTCGCCGGGCAGCGGGATCACGCCGTCGGGGGCGGCCGGAACCTGATCGGGATTGCCGCCCAGCCCCCGCACCTTGTCGGCCAGCAGTTCGACGTAGCGCACGAAGGTCGCGTACCACCGGCTCCTGGGCCGCAGCCGCTCGGCCCGCCAGCGCATGATCGACAGCAGCCGCATGTGATGGGCCAGCATGTCGGCCTTGACCGAGACCGGTATCCCCAGCTGGAAGGCGCCGATCGTCTCGCGCCAGGGCAGGGCCGCCCGCCTCGCCGCCGCCGCGGTCGCCCGATCGGGATGCTCGATGATCAGCGCGTGATCGGCCGAGGAGTCGATGACCCCCCGGTCGAGGATCAGCGTGCGCCGCTCGTCGAGCTGGATCACCCCGGCGGCGGACGTCGCCGCGGCGGCCGCCGTCGCGCCCTTGTTCTTGGTTTCGTATCGCGCGGCGAGCTTCCTGGCCTCGTCCTGGTCGATGACCTGCACCTTGGGCGGATCCAGCTTCAGCCCGCGGCCGCGGTTGGTGATCTGGCGCACCGCCAGGTCGAAGCGCTGCCCGCGCTTCACGCCCAGCGGCAGGTCGGCGATCAGCACCCCGGTGCGGCGCGCGAGGCTCTGGGGCAGCGGCACGTAGCGCGCGCCCGTCCCCGGCAGCGCCACCGTATGCGCGTCGAGCGCCCTCAGGTCGTGCCGCGCGTAGAACCGGTTGGCCAGGGCGACGACCGCCTCGGCGTCCCAGTCGGGGATGTAAACGCGCACCTCCGTCCCCTCCGGCGGCGGCTCGCGCCATTCCAGCAGCAGCTCGTCCGGCGGCAGCTCGTCGGAAATGGCCTGCGGCGAGGCCTCGATCTCGAAGGTGGTGAAGGCCCGCCGCGAGCCGTCGAGCCCGGGATTGGCGATCGTGCTGAGCGCGAGGTTGCGCTGGGCCAGCTTGTCGGACGTGAACGGATTGGCGCCGTTGGGGATCGGCGTGTCCGGGAACTCGATCTGCGCGACGATGCACTGGTGATCGTTCATCATCAGCGTCGGCAGGTCGACCGCCGCGCCCCCCGACGGGGTTTCGGGCAGATAGGGACCGGGCAGGTTGTTGTCGATCAGGCAGCCGAAGAAGGCCGAGCCGCCGACGTTCAGCGGCCTGAGGTTCTCTCCGTCGGTCTGGCCGGCCGGCGTGGCGGCGCGCGTCGCGGCGAACATCGGGAACGACAGCCATTCCGATCCCGAGGCGTTGGTCCCCGGCAGGGCGATGCGGTCGTTCGGGTCGGCCGGGTCGGTCCGCTTGTAGCCCTGGAGCGGCGTGCCGGCCGGGGCCTCGTTGTAGGTCAGCGCCGCCGTGGTCTGGGTGGTGAAGATGCGGAAGAACACCCGCAAGGCCGGCACCGAGGCGCTCGCGGCGGGCAGGCGCACGCGCGCCACGGCGAAGTTGTAGACGTTGCGGCTGGGGCTGCCGGTGGTGGTCGGAAGCGAACTCAGCGCCGAGGCGCCCTGGCCGGTCGGCAGCGCCTCGAACTGCGTGACGGTCATGGAGTCCAGCAGGTCGGCCAGGTGGTCGATCGCATCCTGGCGCGAGGCGCCGTTGGGCAGCGGCGACCCGGGCCCGCCCGCGACGAGCGGGAAGACCCGCAGGTCGGAACTCAGCCACGGCTTGGTGTTGCCGTCTTCCAGGTCGAGCATGAACGGGTTGGCCGACTTGACCAGGGTGATCTGCGCGGAGTCGGCCAGCGGGCTCACCGCCGAGACGAGCGCCGCGTCGAGCTGGATATGGTTGAAGTTCCCGGCGAACCCGAAGGCCGTCGCCGGATCCACCGTCACCCGATAGGTGAAGGTGATCCTCTGGAGGCGGTCGTTGTCGACGTCGTCGTCGGTCGCCAGGTCCGTCGGCGTGAACGAAAGGCCGGCGGGCTCGAGCGCGGTGATCTGCGGCGCCCAGTCGGCGAGCTGCGAGGCGTCGGGACTGTCCGTCGTCACGCCGCCGTTCGGGAACTGGTTGGGCTTCAGCCCGTCGACGGTGACCAGGATCGCGCCGTCGAAGGTGGAGTCCGCCGACGCCTCGGCCTGGCTGTAGGTGCTGCGCTCGAGGATCAGCTGGATCCTGGGCCGCGGCCGGGCCAGCCAGGCGGTGATGTTGGCGAAGACCTGCTTGATGTCGGCATAGACCGCCGGATCGTCGTTGAACCCGTGGGTCTTGGCCGCGTCGGGCCCGGTCAGGGCGAACTCGGCCGGCGTGTCGATGCGGCGGTCGCCGACCAGGTTGATGTCGACATAGTGGTGGAAGGTCGACCCGGTGACGATCCGCCCGACCCCGACGGCCCGCCCGTCGTAGGTCGCAAGGGTGTTGACCGTCTTGTCCAGCGGAACGTGCCCGTCCGCGTCGGAGCCGGAAATGGCGAACCGCGATTCGAAGCCCTTCGTCTGGCCGGTCGCGACGATCCTGGGCATTTCGCGATGGCCGGCGACGATCGGATATTCCGGAAAGACCTCGCCGACGAAGGTCGCGCTGGCGGTGTCGTAGGGATAGCCCACCACCTCGTCGAGCGTCTTGCCCTCGTGCATGTGGTCCGGAAAACGGGTGATCGCCACGCCGTCCGGCCGCTTGAGGATGTCATGGAGCGGGGCCTGGATGGTCAGCGGCTGCGGCACGGAATCCGACTGGTTCTCGAACCAGACCAGCGCCTCCTTCACCCCGTCGTTGTCGAGGTCGTAGTCGCCGGCCGGATTCTGCTGCGTCGTCTCGTTCCGGTCCTGCCCCAGCGTGTCGACGCCGATCGGCGGGTTGTTGCGCGGAAAGCCGGGAAAGATGGCGTCCATGGGCGAGATGGCGTCGTCCGCGCCGAACCAGGCGCGCATCGAACGGACGCGGGGGATGTGCCCGCACATGTCGGCGCCGATGCTGTCGTGGTCGCCGGTGGCGAAGACCCCGCCCCCCGCCGCCATGAACCGCGAGATGGCGCGAAGCTGCTCGTCGGGAAGCTTGACGGTGGTTCCCGAAAGGTTGCGACCGTCGAGCCCGATGAGCCAGAGCATGTCGAAATCGAGCAGGTCGACCGAGGTGTCGAAATTGAACGTCTCGATGTCGGCGGTCGAATCCAGCTGCCGATGCGCCTTGGTGATGACGTGGCCGGCGGCGGCGATCGCGGCGGTCAGTTCCTTGTAGCTGAAGTCGCGGGTCCCCGTGCTCGGGCCGTCCTGCGAGAAACGATAGTCGCCGTCGAGAACGATCAGAACGCGTGCCATGATCCTGCTCCCGCAAGTCTTGGTGGATGATTTCCTGATTTCCGGCGGCTTGCCGGCGGCTTGATCGAGCCGAAGCGCTCAGGCCCGGCCCGAGGCGGTAAGGACAGTCTGGAAGAACGCGACGCCGGATCTAAAGCGATCGACAACTCTCTTCATGACGCCCGTCACGAAGCGCCGTCACGAAGTGAAGGATTTCCACGCCGACGTTTCCCGGAAGGATGGTCCCAGAAGGATGATCCAAGAAGGATGGCGCGCCGCCCCATTTATCGCGGGCAGACTAGCACCATTGAAATCCAACCTAAAGGCGAAATTAATATGGAATACAGCTGAAAATGGTTACCGCGGCGAGCCGCGGCCGGGCGCGGGCGAGACGGTCGTCGGACCGCCCCGCCCGCCCGGCCTGACCCTCACTCCACCTCGGTCGCACGCGCTGGCCGGGCCTTGCCCGCGTCCGTTCCCTCGCCGGTGAACGGCTCCAGCCGGAAGCTCACCCGCACCGGGGCGAGCTTGGTGCGGTACTTCACGTGCGGCTGGCCGATGAAGCTCCAGCTGTTGTCGCCGCCGACGCCCCACTGGGCGGCGTCGATCAGCAGGGTTCCGTCGCCGTGGGGGACGATGTCGGTCGACTTCCAGGTTCCCGGCGGGCGGCGGTAGAGGTCCTGATAGGGGAAGGCCAGGGCGTTCATCATCAGCGGCCGGTCGGCCTCGACGCGCAGGCCGCCCCCCTTCCCGCCGCTCAGCTCCAGCCAGCGGACGTCGATCTTGTTGCCGGTGTCCTGGGGCCGCATGTAGTCGTGGTTCTGGTCGGCCAGGGCCCCGCGCCACAGCCCGATCGGCGCCGAGGTGTAGCGGTCGACATAGCTTTCGTGCGGACCCCGGCCGTACCATTCGACGGTCTCGGGCCGCCCCGGCAGGGTGAACCACAGGCCCACGCGCACGGGCGGCGGCAAGTCGTCCTTCAGCGGTTCGAGGTCGCCGGTCACCTGCACCGAGCCGTCGCCGGCCATGACATAGGTGGTGATGAAGCTCGCCGCGCCCGCGCCCAGGCCATGCTCGACGATGATCCGGGCCTCGTCCTCGCCCTTGTGGACGGCCAGGCCGCGCATCCGGCGCTGCTCGGTCATGATGCGCCAGGGCTTCTGCTGGGCGACCGTGCCGGTGAGGGTGTCGTTGTCGGTCTCGGCCCGGAAGAAGTTGGGCTGGCCGCCCTTGGCCAGCACCACGCCGTCCTTCGCATAGGCGGTGACCAGGCCCGTGGCCCGATCGACGCTCAGGCTGGCGCCGGCGGCCGACAGGGTGACCGCGTCCTTGGTCTCGGTAAGCGCCACCGCGCCCGGCCGGGCGACCTCGGGGCCGATCCAGGCGGCCAGCGGGAACTGCTCCCAGCCCACCACGTAGCCGGCCGGGGTGAGCGGCACGGCGCCGGCCTTGGCCCGGGCGCGCACCGTGACGAAATACTCCGCCCCGGCCTTGGGCAGAACCTGCGGCAGCCGCAGGGCGATGCGCTCGGACTGGCGCGCCTTGATCGCCAGCGGCGGCAGGGCGCCGGACGCCACCTCGACGCCGTTCTCCTCCAGCGACCACTCGAAGTCGAAGCCCGACAGGTCGCGGAAGTCGTGGCGGTTGGTCACCTGCACCGAGCCGTTCACCGGGCTGAAGTTCGAGAACTGGATCGGCGAGAGCACCTTCCTCGCCTCGTAGAAGTGCGGGTTGGGCGTGCGGTCGGGCTGGATCATGCCGTCGCCGAACTCGATGTCGCCGCCCGGGTTCTTGCCGTACTCGCCGCCGTCGCCCCAGTAGCGCCGGCCGTCGGCCGTGTAGCGGTACATCGACTGGTCGACCCAGTCCCAGATGAAGCCGCCCTGCAGCTTGCTGTACTTGTAGATGGTGTCCCAGTAGTCCTTGAGATCGCCGCCGCCGTTGCCCTGCATGTGGGCGTATTCGCACTGGATCATCGGCTGGGTGCGGCTGGGATCGAGCGCCCAGTCCACCATCTTCTCGATGTCGTCGTACATCGGGGCGTAGATGTCGACATAGGCGTTGGGCTGGTGCTCCCAGTCCAGCGTGCCCCAGCCCAGGTACGAGATCAGGCGCGAGGGATCGCGCTTGCGGGCGGCCGCCGCGGCCTTCTCGAAATTGGGGCCGATGCCCGCCTCGTTGCCCAGGGACCAGAAGATCACCGACGGGTGGTTCTTGTCGCGCTCGACCATGTTGAGCACCCGGTCGCGGTGGGCGGCTTCCCAGGCCGGGTCGAAGCCCAGCTGCAGCTGCTCGCGCAGCTCGGGATGCTTGTTGCCGTAGTCCATGTAGGCGTGGCTCTCGATATTGGCCTCGTCCATCACATAGAGGCCGTACTCGTCGGCCAGGGCGTACCAGCGCTCGTCGTTGGGATAGTGCGAGGTGCGTACGGCGTTGATGTTGGCCCGCTTCATCAGCTCGATGTCGCGGCGCATGCTCTCTTCGGAGATGACGTGGAAGGTCTCCGGGTCGTGCTCGTGGCGATTGACGCCGCGGAGCACGATGGGCCGGCCGTTGACCGCCACCCGGCCGTCCTTGATCTCGACCGTGCGGAAGCCGATGCGCTGGGGCGTGGCCTGGACGACGTTCCCCTGCGCGTCGATCAGCTCGACCAGCAGGGTGTAGAGGTTGGGGGTCTCGGCGGTCCATTGGCGGACGCCGGGGACGGTCGCGTTCAGCGAAACCGTCCTGGCCGCGCCGGCGGCGACCTTGGTCTCGGAAGTCAGCACCTCCCTGTCGCCGTCCAGCAGGGTCATCCGCGCCGTCAGCGGGGCCTTGCGGGCGGTCAGCGAGAGGTCGGTGGTCAGCACCCCGTCGCGATAGGCCTTGTCGAGGCCGGCATGGACGAAGACGTC
Organism: Caulobacter sp.; assembly: GCA_047607095.1. Lineage (GTDB taxonomy): Bacteria > Pseudomonadota > Alphaproteobacteria > Caulobacterales > Caulobacteraceae > Caulobacter. Next base: position 1,598 of record JASGDR010000518.1, on the reverse strand, counting down.
GGCGGCGCGGGCCTGCGGAACGGCCTTCAGATAGACCGACCGCTCGATGCCCGAGACGCGCCAGAAGTCCTGGTCTTCCAGATAGGAGCCGTCGGCCCAGCGATGCACTTGGATGGCCACCAGGTTCTCGCCCGGCTTGACCCATTTCGTCACGTCGAACTCGGCCGGCAGCTTGGAGTCCTCGTAGTAGCCGACCTCCTGACCGTTGACCCAGACGCGGTAGGCCGCCCCGGCCGCGCCGACGTGCAGGATCACGTCCTGGCCGCTCCAGCCGGCGGGGATCTCGATCGTGCGGCGGTAGGAGCCGACCGGGTTTGTGGCGTGCGGGATCAGCGGCCGGTTGGCCGGGAACGGATAGGTGATGTTGTTGTAGCGGGCCTGGTCGTAGCCTTGCGCCTGCCACATGGCCGGAACCTTGATGCTCTTCCAGCTCGAGGCGTCGTAGCCGGGCGCCTCGAAGCCGGCGGGCGCATCGTCCGACGACGGACTGAAGTGGAAGGCCCACGGGCCGTCGAGCGACAGGTAGCGGGCCGATTTCGTCATGTCGCCGGCCAGGGCCGCCTGCCGGCTCTCGAACGGGAAGTGGGTGGCGGCGGCCGGCATCTTGCCGCGGGCGTTGACCGCCGGGTTCTCCCAGTCGGGACGGGAGGGATCCACCTGCACCGGATCGACCTTGGGCTGGGCGTGCGCCGCCCCCGCCGCAGCCCCAAGAGCGGCGAAGGCCGCCATGGCCGCGCCGGCCGCCAGGATCTTCCGCATGCACGCCTCCCTTACACGCCCGTTTTGCCCGGGCGCTCACAGGTCTAGCATGGTGGATTCATTTGTCAGACAAAAGAGGACCAATGCGGCGCGGCGCGCAATTCCTGTTCTATCGCGCCGGGCCGAAGCGGGCGAAACCAGGGGCATGTCGCTCGATTCCGCGCCGTCGCCCCCTTCGTCCATGCTGACCTTCGGCCCGTTCACCCTGCACCGCGAGCGGCGGCTGCTGACCACGGCCGACGGGGCGCCGGTGGCGATCGGCAGCCGGGCGCTCGACATCCTGACCGTGCTGATCGACGCCGACGGCGGCCTGCTCAGCAAGGAGCAGCTATTGGCGCGGGTGTGGGCGGGGGTGGTGGTCGACGAGAGCACCCTGCGGGTCCACATCGCCGGCCTGCGCAAGGCGCTGGGCGACGGCAAGGACGGGGCCCGCTACGTGCTGAACGAGCAGGGCCGGGGCTATCGCTTCGTGGCCGAGGTGACACGGTCGGGCGAGGCCGCGCCGCCGCCGGCCTCCGCGGTTCCCGCTCCTCGCCCCGCGCCCGAGCGCCGAGCCCAGCCGGGCGGCCGCCGGGTGGTGGGCCGCGACGCCATCGTCGACAGCCTGGCCGGCCTGCTGCCCGAGCGCGGCTTCATGACCATCATCGGCCCCGGCGGCATCGGCAAGACCACGGTGGCCGCCGCCGTGGCCGAACGGGTGGCCCAGGACGTCGGCCTGCCTTGGCTGTTCGTCGATCTGGCCCCCGTGGCCGAGGCCGAGCTGGTGGCCGGAGCCGCCGCCGCGCGGCTGGAGCTGCCGCGCACCGGCGCCGACGCCGCGGCGGCCGTGGTCGCCCGCC
>JASGDR010000517.1:0-12184 GCA_047607095.1 Caulobacter sp. | reverse complement strand
GCGCGGCCGCCGCGGCGGTGGTCGTGCCCAGCCGCCAGGCCCGACGGGCGTGCCACGGCCGCTCGACACGGCGGTCCATGCCGCCGCCCGGGGCGTCGTCGGGGATCGAGGAAAGCAGGACGGTCCTGGTCATGCTGCTAGGCTAACAGCACCCGCTCAATAGGCATAAATATCTGATTTTATTTGACTTATATTGAATTTCGGAAGATTTTTCACGGCAAGCGCCGCCTGAAAGTGTACGTTTCCGAACATGTCCGACGCCCGCCCGTCCGTCCTCTTCCTCGACGACGATCCCGACATCCTGATCTCCGCCGGCCTGGTGCTGGAACGGGGCGGTTTCGCCTTCGAGGGACTGGAGACGCCGGCCGCCGCGCGCGAACGTTTGGCCCGGGGCGGGATCGACCTGCTGCTGCTCGATCTCAACTTCCGCCGGGGCGACACCTCCGGCGAGGCGGGCCTGGCCTTCCTCGAAACCGCGCTGGCCGCCGCCCCCGAACTGCCCGTCGTCGTGGTCACCGGCCACTCCGGCATGGCCATCGCCATCCAGGCGATGCGGCTGGGCGCCCAGGACTTCGTGGTCAAGCCGTGGAACAACGACCGCTTTCTCGGCTCGGTCCAGACGGCGCTGGAAGCGCCTCGCCGCGTTCCCGTCGGCCTGCCGCCCAAGGACCTGAACCTCGAGCGCTCCGAACGCACCCTCGTCCAGGCCGCCCTCACCCGCCACGGCTTCAACGTCTCGCAGGCGGCCAAGGACCTGGGCATCACCCGCGCGGCGCTCTATCGGCGGATGGAAAAGCATGGGCTTTAGGCCGCTCGCCCTGCTGCTGGCGATCCAGGCCGCGCTGTTCGCGGCCGGCGCCCTGGCGTGGCTGGCCTTCACCCACGGCCTCTACGCCAACGCCCTGCTCTGCGTGCTGGTCGCCGCCGGCCTGGCGACAGCCCTTTCCCAGCGCCTGCTGTCGGGCCGATCTCTGGCCGCCCGCGCCGCCCTCCCGGGCGAAGCCTTCGCCGCCGACCTCAGCCGCCGCCGACTGCAGCTGTTGCTGGACCAGACGCCCTCGCCGATCCTGCTGCGCGGTCGGGACGACCAGATCATAGCGGTCAACCGCGCCGCCCGCCGGCTGTTCGACACCCCCTACGCCCTGCCCTCGGCCGCGCGCCACGCCCTGACCGACGGTCGGCCGCTGGCCGACCTCGTCACCCCCGTCCGCTGGCGCGACGCCGCCTTCGCCGTCAGCCGCGCCGAGCTGATCGAGAACGGCCAGGCCGCCGACCTGGTGGTGCTGACCGACGTCTCGGCCGACGTCCGCGCCGCCGAGGCCGCCGCCCTGCGCGACCTGCTGCGGGTGCTGAACCATGAACTGATGAACGCCCTGACCCCCGTGGCCTCGATGAGCCGCAGCGCCCTGGACCTGCTGCGCGACGGCGGGCCCGAGGCGACCGCCACGGCGATCAAGGCCCTGGAGCGGGTCGTCGCCCGCACCGCCGGCCTGCAGGACTTCATCAACGCCTACCGCAGCATGACCCGCCTGCCGGCGCCGGTGCGAACCCTGTCCGCCCTGCCGGCCTGGTTCGACGTCGCCTGCGAAAGCTTCGAGGCCCAGTGGCGCGACAGGGGCGTGGCGCTGGAGCGGACGGTCCCGCCGGAGCTGGAGGCCCGGCTCGACGAGGATCAGATGTGGCTGGCGGTCGGCAACCTGCTCAACAACGCCGCCCAGGCCGCGCTCGACCGCCCTGTCCCGCGCGTGCGGCTGTCGGCCGAGCAGGCCGGCGACCGGTTGCTGGTGACGGTCGAGGATTCCGGCCCCGGCGTCGCCCCGGACCAGGTCGACCAGGTGTTCCTGCCGTTCTACACGACCAAGGCCACCGGCTCGGGCGTCGGCCTCAGCCTGGCCCGCCAGATCGTCCAGGCCCACGGCGGAACCCTGGTCCTGCTGCCGGCCGAGCCCGGCGATCCCGACGCTCTGGGCGGAGCGCGGCTAGGCCTTTCCCTGCCGTTGTGAACCCCGACGAGGGTTCCGCTCGGGAAGCTGACATCATCGTGTCTTGGTGGTGAGACGCCCGCCTGCAATCTTCGGATCAGGACGGGAGGAACCGCCATGACTGAACGCGTCTTTCGACAGGGCGACATGATCTTGCGCACCGGCGCGGCCTTGCCGCACCTGGGCGTCTTCACGGGCCAGGTCTACGAGGTCGAGGATTTCGAGCGCCACCATTCCGAGGGCCTGACCGTGCGGGGCGTGCTTGAATCCCTCGATCCGGCCGGCTTCGTTCACTACGAGCCCGAGGCCTGAGCGGGATTTCCGGAGGCTGGTGCCGGCTGAGGGGATTGAACCCCCGACCTTCGGTTTACAAAACCGCTGCTCTACCGCTGAGCTAAGCCGGCGCCTCGACGTCAGCGCACGGGGCGCGTTCGCGAACGGGCGTTCTCCTTAGCCGCAGTCGAGGCGACGAGGCAATGGCCGCCAGGCCAGGGGACCTAAGACTGATACCCTGGAAGACCATCCCCCCCGCCCTTCCCCGCCTTCGCGGGGAAGCTCGGAGAAGAAGGGAAGCGCGAGCGCCTGAACGGCGGCGCCCCTACAGAAACACCGCCACGGTCTGGCGCGCCGCGATCAGCGGCGTTCCGTCCCGGCTCCACAGGGTCATGGCCTGGGCCGAATAGCCCTGCGCGATGGTCTCGGCCCGGCTGGACATCAGCCGCCAGCCGTCGTCCTCCGGAACCTCGCCCAGCACGTCCATCGACCAGGTCATGGTCGAGATCGGCGCGAACTGGTCGAACACCGACAGCGCCGGCGGCGGCAGGGCGTCGGCCAGAGCGACCATGGCGGCCAGGGATCGCGCGGCCGGATCGCGATGGCGGATCCAGACCAGGAACTCCGGCGGACCGCCGCTCAGGGGCCGGCCGCCGGCCACGTAGCGGAATTCGAACTGGCGGGCGAAAGCCGGGCCCGCGCCCTCGGGGATGAACACCTCGCAGGTCTCCGGCGCGGGCGCCTCGGGCGCCGGCAGGTCCTGGTGGGAAAGCTTGCTGGCCCGCTCAGCGCCGAAGGTCAGCAGCCCGCGCGTGGCCAGGCCGCCCTCGCCCGAAAGATCGACATTGGCGAACAGCGCCGACTTGCCCTGGCGCAGCACCTCGACCTTGGCCGACAGTTCTCCGGCCGCCGGCCCGACGAAGGCGAACTGGGCCGAGCGCAGCGGCGGCGCCTGCGGCAGCCGACGGGCGGCCGCCTCCAGGCACAGGGCCGCCGACAGCCCGCCATAGGTGGTGCGCCCCTGCTTCCAGTCGTCGCCGACGCTGGCGACCACCGCCTCGCCATCGATCCGCAGGGCGTCGATCAGTTCGCTGTAGCTGGGCACGGACAGGCTCTCTTGCGCGCCAGGACGCGGCGCGCGATCGACATAGTCCTAATTCGAAACTGACGTCAATCGATGACGCTACGACACCACCTCGGCCCGCGCCCCCTCGCGGAACGCCCGGGGCGAGGCCCCTACGGCCTTGGCGAAGAAGCGCGAGAAATAGGCCGGGTCGTCAAAGCCCAGGTGATAGGCCGCCTCGGCCACGGTCATGTTGGAATAGAGCAGCGCCCGCTTGGCCTCCAGCAGGATGCGGTCCTGCACCAGCTTCAGCGGCGCGGCCCCGGCCGCCTTGCCGCAGGCCGTCCGCAGGCGGCTGGCCGTGACCCCGAGCAGGTCCGCGTAGGCCTCCAGCGACAGGTGCTCGCGATAGCGGGCCTCGACCAGTTCGCGGAACCTGGCCACCAGGGCCGCATGTCCGCCGACCGCCGCCGGCCCCTCTCCCGCCCGCGCCGAGACGCTCAGGCGAAGCGCCTCGACCAACACCGTCAGCAGGTGCGCCTCCACCGCCGCCGCATGCCCCGGCGCGGCCCAGACCAGCTCGCGGCCCAGCCCCTCCAGCACGCTCTCCACCCGCGAGTCCCCGGGCAAGGCCAGGGCGGACGGCGCGCGGAACAGGCCCGCGAACGCCGGCTCGCGCATGGAAAGATCGCGCAGATAGCTGTCGGCGATGGTCAGCACCGAACCGGCCGTCCCCACGTCGTAGGCGAAGCCGTGCACCACGCCCGAAGGCACCACCAGCAGGCACGGCGCGGCGAAGGCGATCCGCCGGTCCTCGGCCATCATCGTCCCGCCGCCGGCGGTCAGGTGGAACACGTGGTTGAGGTCGCCGTGGGCGTGGGCGCGGATGTTCCAGTCGTTGGGCCGCGTGCGATCGTCCAAGGACTCCAGATGGATGAACTTGCCCTCCGCGGCCTGGGGCGGCTCGCCGAACAGGAAAAAGCTAGGAACGACAGTCTTTTCCATCGACACGCTCGATAGGGTCCGAATTTGTGCGCGATGCGAACACGTGTGCGAAATGTCCAAGTTTTGACGCGCTCTGTCCATCCCAATCCTAGTCCGGGCGACTAGGCTCCTCCCACACAAGACGCCGTGAGGCGCCCAGGGAGCGAGACGAAAGTCAGCATGCGAACTCAGGTCGCCATCATCGGCGCGGGCCCCGCGGGGCTCTTTCTCGGCCATCTGCTGAAGCAGGCCGGCGTCGACGCCGTCATTCTCGAACGCAAGGATCGCCACTACGTCGAAGGCCGCGTGCGCGCCGGCGTTCTCGAACAGATCACCGTCGACCTGATGGAGCGCCTGGGCCTTTCCGCCCGCATGCGCCGCGAGGGCCTGGTCCACGGCGGCACCAATCTGGCCAGCGACGGCGAAGTCTTCCGCATCGACATGGCTGAACTGACCGGCGGCTCGACGGTGATGGTCTACGGCCAGCAGGAGGTGATGAAGGACCTCTTCGACGCGGCCGAGGAACGCGGCGTCCAGATCGTCTTCGACGCCGACCAGGTGCAGCCGCACGACATCGAGGGCGACAAGCCTTACGTCACCTGGCGCAAGGACGGCGTCGACCAACGCCTCGACTGCGACTTCATCGCCGGCTGCGACGGCTATCACGGCGTCAGCCGGGCGGCGATCCCGGAGGGCGTGCTCAAGACCTTCGAGCGGGTCTACCCGTTCGGCTGGCTGGGCATCCTGACCGAAGCCCCGCCCTGCGACCACGAACTGATCTATTCCAACCACGAGCGCGGCTTCGCCCTGGCCTCGATGCGCTCGCCCACCCGCAGCCGCTACTACGTGCAGTGCTCGCTGGACGACCGGATCGAGGACTGGTCGGACGAGCGGTTCTGGGACGAGGTCTCGATCCGCCTGGGCCCCGACGCCGCCTCGCGCATCGTCCGCGCCCCGTCGTTCGAGAAGTCGATCGCCCCTCTGCGCAGCTTCGTCGCCGAGCCGATGCGCCACGGCCGCCTGTTCCTGGCGGGCGACGCCGCCCACATCGTGCCGCCCACCGGCGCCAAGGGCATGAACCTGGCGGTCTCCGACGTGGTCATGCTGTCGGAAGCCCTGACCGAATACTTCAACGAGGGCTCCAAGGCCGGGATCGACGGCTATTCGGCCCGCGCGCTCGCCCGCGTCTGGAAGGCCGAGCGGTTCTCCTGGTGGTTCACCAGCCTGACCCACCGCTTCCCCGACCGCGACGGCTTCGACCGCAAGATGCAGGTCGCCGAACTCGCCTACATCAAGGGCTCGCGCGCCGCCCAGGTGACGCTGGCCGAAAACTACGTCGGCCTCCCGCTGGTCTAGGAGGCTCCGGAGACACCATGAAGAGCAAGATTTACGAGAGCGCCGCGGCCGCCCTGGAGGGCGTGACCTTCGACGGCATGACCCTGATGTCCGGGGGCTTTGGCCTGTCGGGCAATCCCGAAACCCTGATCCCGGCCCTGAAGGACACCGGCGTCAAAGGCCTGACCGTGATCAGCAACAACTGCGGCGCCGACGGCTTCGGCCTGTGGATGCTGCTCAACAACGGCCAGATCAAGAAGATGATCTCGTCCTACGTCGGCGAGAACAAGCTGTTCGAACAGCTCTACCTGTCGGGCGAGCTGGAGCTGGAGCTGAACCCGCAAGGCACCCTGGCCGAGCGCATCCGCGCCGGCGGCGCCGGCATCCCGGCCTTCTATACCAAGACCGGCGTCGGCACGGTCGTGGCCGAGGGCAAGCCGGTCGAGGAGTTCGAGGGCGAGCTTTACGTCCGCGAGCGCTGGCTGCGCGCCGACCTGTCGATCGTGAAGGCCTGGAAGGCCGACCCGGAAGGCAACCTCGTCTTCCGCAAGACCGCCCGCAACTTCAACCCGGTGATGGCCACGGCCGGCAAGGTCACCGTCGTCGAGGTGGAAGAGATCGTCGAGGCCGGCGCCCTGGAGGCCGACGGCATCCACACCCCCGGCATCTATGTCGACCGCATCGTGCTCTCGACCATCAACGAGAAGCGCATCGAGAAACTGACCACTCGTCCCAGGGAAGTTTCGAGCGAGGAGAACGCCTGATGCCTTGGACTCGCGACGAAATGGCCGCCCGCGCGGCGGCGGAGCTGCAGGACGGCTTCTACGTGAACCTCGGCATCGGCATCCCGACCCTGGTCGCCAACCACATCCCCGAGGGCGTGCACGTCACCCTGCAGAGCGAGAACGGCATGCTCGGCATGGGGCCCTTCCCCTATCCGGACGAGGTCGATCCCGACCTGATCAACGCGGGCAAGCAGACCATCACCCAACTGCCGACCTCGAGCTTCTTCGACAGCGCCCAGAGCTTCGCCATGATCCGCGGCGGCCACGTGGACCTCACCGTCCTGGGCGCCATGGAAGTGGCCCAGAACGGCGACATCGCCAACTGGACGATCCCGGGCAAGATGGTGAAGGGCATGGGCGGGGCCATGGACCTCGTCGCCGGCGTCAAGCGCGTCATCGTCGTCATGGACCACGCCAACAAGGCCGGCGAGAGCAAGGTGCTCGAGCGCTGCGTGCTGCCCCTGACCGGCCAGGGCTGCGTCGACATGGTCATCACCGACCTCTGCGTCTTCACGCTGGAACGCGGCGCCGACGGCCAGAAGAGCCTGAAGCTGGTTGAACTGGCTCCAAACGTTCGTTTGGATGAGGTCAAGGCCAAGACCAAGGCCGCCTTCGACCCCGGAGCTTTCCAATGACCACGGCCTATATCTGCGACGCCATCCGCACCCCGTTCGGCCGCTACGGCGGCAGCCTGTCGAAGGTGCGGGCCGACGATCTGGCCGCGATTCCGCTGAAGGCCCTGATGGCCCGCAACCCCGGCCTCGACTGGGGCGCCGTGGACGAGGTGATCTACGGCTGCGCCAACCAGGCCGGCGAGGACAACCGCAACGTCGCCCGCATGGCCCTGCTGCTGGCGGGCCTGCCGGAAACCGTGCCGGGCGTCACCGTCAACCGCCTGTGCGCCTCGGGTCTGGAAGCGGTCGGCACGGCCGCCCGCGCCATCCTCTCCGGCCAGGCCGACCTGGTCGTCGCCGGCGGAGTCGAAAGCATGAGCCGCGCGCCCTTCGTCATGGGCAAGCCCGACAGCGCGTTCTCGCGCGCCGCCAAGATCGAGGACACCACGATCGGCTGGCGCTTCGTCAATCCGGCCATGCAGAAGGCCTACGGCGTCGACTCCATGCCCGAAACGGCCGAGAACGTGGCCGCCGACTACGGCGTCACCCGCGCCGACCAGGACGCCTTCGCCCTGCGCAGCCAGGAACGCGCCGCCGCCGCCATCAAGGCCGGCTTCTTCGCAGGCGAAATCACGCCGGTCGAGATCCCCGTCAAGGCCGGCCCGACGATCGTCGACCGCGACGAGCACCCGCGCGAGACCACGCTGGAGACCCTGGCCAAGCTGAAGCCCGTCGTCCGTCCGGACGGCACGGTGACCGCCGGCAACGCCTCGGGCGTCAACGACGGCTCGGCCGCGATCATCCTGGCCTCGGAAGAGGCGGTGAAGCGCCACGGCCTGACCCCGCGCGCCCGCGTCGTGGGCTACGCCACCGCCGGCGTCGCCCCGCGCGTCATGGGCATCGGCCCGGTCCCGGCCACCCAGCGCCTGCTGGCCCGCACGGGCCTGACCATCGGCGACTTCGATGTCGTCGAGCTGAACGAGGCCTTCGCCGCGCAAGGGCTGGCGGTCCTGCGCCAGCTGGGCCTGCCCGACGACGGCGCGCACGTGAACCCCAACGGCGGGGCCATCGCCCTGGGCCACCCCCTCGGTGCCTCCGGAACGCGTCTGGCCCTCACGGCCCTGCGCCAGCTGGAAGCCACCGGCGGCAAGCGGGCGCTCGCCACCCTCTGCATCGGCGTGGGCCAAGGCGCGGCCCTCGCCATCGAACGTGTCTGACGACTGAAAGACTAGGAGGTCCTCGTGACCCTGATCCTGCCCTATGCGCGGGAAGACGCCGGCCAGCCGCCGTCGTTGTTCCCCGGCTACGCCTCGACCGTGGCGCGCTCGCCGCGCCAACCGCTGGTCAAGATCCCCCACACCCTGACCGAGACCACGGGTCCGGCCGGTCGGTGGGAGAGCCTGATGGGCGCCTCGCTGGCCGACCTGACGGCCCAGCACAAGGGCACGCCGCAAGGCCAGCGCATCGTCGTCTCCGGCCGCGTGCTCGACGAGAACGGCCGCCCCGTGCCCAACACGGTGATGGAGATCTGGCAGGCCAACGCCGCCGGCCGCTACATCCACAAGAAGGATCAGTGGGACGCCCCGCTGGATCCCAACTTCACCGGCGCCGGCCGCGTCATCACCGACGCCGAGGGCCGCTACCAGTACGTGACCATCCGCCCGGGCGCCTATCCTTGGGGCAACCACCACAACGCCTGGCGGCCGTCGCACATCCACCTGTCGCTGCTGGGCCCCGCCTTCGCCACCCGCATCGTCACCCAGATGTACTTCCCCGACGATCCGCTGATCGAGATCGACCCGATCGCCAACGCCGTGCCCATGCCCTACCGCGACCGCATGGTCTCGCGCTTCGACATCGAGACCACCAAGCCCAACTGGGCCCTGGGCTATCTGTTCGACATCGTGCTGCGCGGCCGCGACGCGACCCCGACCGAGGACGACCACCATGACGACTAACCAGGTCAACCCGGCCCCGCGTCACGACAACCAGGACCCGGCCCTGTTCGGCCAGACCCCGTCGCAGACCGTCGGCCCGTTCTTCCACTACGGCCTGCCCTGGAAGGGCGGCGCGGATCTGGTGGGTGGCTCCGACATCGGCGCGCGTCCCGAGCTGTTCCCCGACGACCACTACGTGCTGAACCTGCCCGCTCCGCGCAGCGCGACCGGCGAGGTCATCACCCTGGAAGGCGTGGTCTACGACGCCGACGGCAAGCCGGTCGTCGACGCTATGATCGAGATCTGGCAGGCCAACGCCGCCGGCCGCTACGCCAGCCCCGACGACGCCCGCACCGAGCTGCCGCTCGACGAGGGCTTCATCGGCTTCGGCCGCGCCTCGACCGACGAAACCGGCCTCTATCGCTTCAAGACCGTGCGTCCCGGCGCCGTGCCCGGTCCGGGCAACAGCCTGCAAGCCCCGCATATCGCCGTCGGCGTGTTCGGCCGCGGCCTGATCAAGCGCCTGGTCACCCGCGTCTATTTCGAGGACGCTGAGCAGAACGCCGAGGACCCTATTCTGGCCCTCGTTCCTGCCGATCGCCGCGACACCCTGGTCGCCCGCAGGCAAGGCGACGCCTGGCGCTTCGACATCGTCTTGCAAGGCGAGCGCGAAACCGTCTTCTTCGACGTCTGACCGCCTAGGAGACGCCATTGCCTTCCCTGATCCGCGACCGCGCGGCCTCGACGCCCGCCATGCTGGCGATCTTCGGCGACGAGGCCTTGCTGCGCGCGGCCCTGCGCTTCGAGGCGGGCCTGGCCCGGGCGCAGGCGGACGTCGGGCTGATCGATGCGAACGCGGCCGACTGCATCGCCGCCGCCTGCGCCGATCTTCCCGACGTCGAGCTTCTGGCCGAGGCGGCGGCGCACGCCGGCACCCTGGCCATCCCCCTGGTCAAGGACCTGCGCGGCCGCATCGCCGACCCGGCGGTCGCCGCCCTGGTGCACAAGGGCGCGACCAGCCAGGACCTGGCCGACACCGCCCTCGTTCTCCAGGCCAAGGCCGGGACGGCGCTGATCGCCCTCGAGGCCCGTCGCCTCGCCGCCGGTCTGGCCGTCCTCACCAAGGCCCATGCCGCCACGCCGATGATCGGCCGCACCCTGCTCCAGGCGGCGCTGCCGATCACCTTCGGCCTGAAGACCTCGCAATGGCTGCTGGGCGTCGACGCGGCGCTGAAACGCTTCGAAACCGAGGCCGCCGGCGCTCTCCAGGTCCAGCTGGGCGGCGCCACCGGCTCGCTGGCCGGCATGGACGGCAAGGCCCTGGCCGTCTCCGATCGTCTGGCTGAAATCCTCGACCTCGCCCCCGCTGTGGCCCCCTGGCACGCCCGCCGCGAGGCCCTGGCGGCCCTGGCTTCGGCGCTCGCCATCCTGGTCGGCGCCGTCGGCAAGATCGCCCGCGATCTCTCCCTGATGGCCCAGGGCGAGGTGGCCGAGGCCTTCGAGCCGCGGGTCGAAGGGCGCGGCGGCTCTTCGGCCATGGCCCACAAGCGCAACCCCACCGCCTGCCAGACGGCCCTGACGGCGGCCATCCGCGCCCCGCACCTGGCCGCCACGCTCGTCGCCGCCCTGCCCCAGCCGCACGAGCGCGACCTGGGCGGCTGGCAGGCCGAGGGCCCGGTCATCGCCGAGCTCTTCCAGCTGGCCCACGGCGCCCTGGCCGTCATGGCGCCCGTCATCGAGGGCCTGGAGGTCCATGAGGACCGCATGGCCGCCAACCTCGCCGCCGCCGGCGTCGGGACCGACACGGGCGAGAGCGAGGGCGTCGCCCTTCGCGCCCTCGCCCATTACGAAAAGGACCGCTGATGGCCTTCGCTAAAGCCGCCGACGGCGCCCGCCTCTATTTCCGCCTCGACGGCGGCGCCGACAAACCGGTGCTGGTGCTGCTGAACTCGATCGGCTGCGACATCGGCCTCTACGACGCCGCCGCCCCCCTGCTGCTGGCCGACTTCCGCCTGCTGCGCCTGGACACCCGCGGCCACGGCGCATCCGACGCCCCGGCCGGCGACTACAGCCTCGACCTGCTGGCCGGCGACGTGCTGGCGGCGATGGACGCGGCGGGCGTCGAGAAGGCCGCCGTCTGCGGCACGTCGCTCGGCGGCATGATCGCCATGGAACTGGCGCTGAAGGCGCCGCAGCGCCTCACCGGCCTGGTGCTGGCCTGCACCTCGGCCGCCATGGACGCCGCCGCCTGGCGGACCCGCATCGACACCGTGCGCGGCCAGGGTCTTTCCGCCATCGCAGAGATGGCCCTGGGCCGGTTCTTCTCGGAGGAGTTCCGAGCCAAGCACCCCGAGCAGGTCGAGACCGTCCGCGCCGGCCTGCTGGCGACCAGCGCCGAGGGTTACGCCGCCTGCGGCGCGGCCATCCGCGACATGGACCTGCTGGACCGTCTTTCCGCCATCGCCGTCCCGACCCTGGTGATCGGCGGAAGCAAGGACGTGTCGACGCCCTTCGAAGGCCACGGCGACCGCATCGCCGCCGCCGTCCCCGGCGCGGCGACCGTTCTGCTGGATACGGCCCACCTGCCCTCGATCGAGGCCCCGGCCGCCTTCGCCGGCGCCGTGCGCGGCTTCCTCGGCGCCGATCCGGCCGAGCGCGCCGCCAAGGACACGCTGTTCGACGCCGGCCTGAAGAACCGCCGCAAGGTGCTGGGCGACGCCTGGGTCGACAAGTCGCTGGCCAAGCGCACCCCGTTCACCGCCGACTACCAGGCGATGATCACCCGCTACGCCTGGAACGAGATCTGGGGCCGCCCGGGCCTCGACCACAAGACCCGCCGCCTGCTGGTGCTGGCCATCTGCGCCTCCCTGGCCCGCTGGGAAGAGTTCCGTCTCCACGTCCGCGCCGGGCTTGAACAAGGCGGCTTCACCCAGGACGAACTGAAGGAAGTGCTGATGCAGACGGCGATCTACGCCGGCGTGCCGGCGGCCAATACGGCGTTTACCGAAGCGGCCAGCGTGATCGCGGAGCTGGGGCTTTAGGCTCCGCCCGATCCACCAGGAACCTCCCCCCGTGGGGGAGGCGGCCGAAGGCCGGTGGGGGGCCGTTTTCAGCTTCCCTGGCGTCGGAGGAGTTCGCAGTCACTCCCCCCACCGATCGCTTCGCGATCACCTCCCCCACAGGGGGAGGTTCCTTGAGCCGTCGCCCTAAG
>JASGDR010000516.1:0-7987 GCA_047607095.1 Caulobacter sp. | reverse complement strand
CGAGGCCGCGCCCCAGGCGCCGCAGCACCGCGCCGCGGGCGGCGTGGCCGTCGGCGTGGGCGGGCGCGGCGGCCAGCAGGCGGTCATAGGCGGCCAGGGCGGTTTCGAGATCGCCGAAGGCCGTCTCGAGATTGGCCAGGTTGAACAGGGCGGCGGGAAAGTCGGGGCGGGCGGCCAGGGCCTGGTCGAAGACCGTCCGCGCCTCGTCCGGGCGGTCGAGCGCGCCCAGCACGACGCCGAGGTTGGACAGGAGGTCGGGGTTGCCGGGAGAGAGGGCGAGGGCGCGGTCGTAGGTGGCCTCGGCCTCGTCGTAGCGCTTGGCGGCCTTCTGCACGTTGCCGAGGTTCTGCAGGGCCGGCCCGCAGGTCGGGTCGAGGGCCAGGGCCTGGCGGCAGGCGTGCTCGGCCTCGGCGAGACGGCCCTGCAGCCACAGGGCGTTGGCCAGGTTCGACCAGGCCGTGGCGGTGGGGCGCCGGGCCAGGGCGCTGCTGATCAGCTGGACCGAGCCGGCGAGATCGCCTCGCTGCTGGGCCACCACGCCCAGGTAGTGGGCGGCGTCGTCGAGCTGCGGATCGGCGGCCAGGGCGGCGCGGTAGCACTGCTCGGCCTTCGCCAGGTCGCCGCCGCGATGGGCGGCCAGGCCGTCCTGGAGCAGGGCGGCGGGTTGCGGGCGGGGCATGGACGGATTCCGGCTGAGACTGACGCGCCGCTTGTGGCCGCCGAAGTTTGCTCGCCGATTGCCGGTCGGTGGCGGTTTGTGGGCGGCGGCTCCTAAGCCGTCCGGCGCTGCGCCAGCAGGTCACGGAAATAGGCGATGGTGCGCGAGAGGCCTTCGTCCAGCGCCGTCGTCGGCTCCCAGCCGAGCTCGGCCTTGGCCTGGGTGATGTCGGGGCGGCGCTGGCGGGGGTCGTCGGCGGGGCTGGGGCGGTGGACGAGGCGGCTGGTCGAACCGGTCAGGGCGATCACGCGCTCGGCGAGGTCGCGGATCGTGATCTCGTGCGGATTGCCGACGTTGATCGGGCCGGTGACGGCGTCGTCGGTCGCCATCAGCCGGATCATTCCGGCGATCAGGTCGTCGACGTAGCAGAAGCTGCGGGTCTGGGCGCCCTCGCCGTAGAGGGTGATGTCCTCGCCGCGCAGGGCCTGGAGCACGAAGTTGCTGACCACCCGGCCGTCGTCGACGTCCATGCGCGGCCCGTAGGTGTTGAAGATGCGCATGACCTTGATCTTCAGGCCGTGCTGGCGGCGATAGTCGAAGAACAGGGTCTCGGCGCAGCGCTTGCCCTCGTCGTAGCAGCTGCGCGGGCCGATCGGATTGACCCGGCCCCAGTAGCCCTCGACCTGGGGGTGGACCTCGGGGTCGCCGTAGACCTCGCTGGTCGAGGCCTGGAGGATGCGGGCCTTGGTGCGCTTGGCCAGGCCCAGCATGTTGATGGCCCCGATGACGCTGGTCTTGGTCGTCTGGACGGGGTCGTGCTGATAGTGCCGCGGGCTGGCCGGACAGGCGAGATTGTAGATCTCGTCGACCTCGACATAGAGCGGGAAGGTCACGTCGTGGCGCAGCAGCTCGAAGCGCGGATGGCCCAGCAGGTGGGCGATGTTGGCGCGCCGGCCGGTGAAGAAGTTGTCGACGCAGAGAACTTCCTCGCCCCGCGCCAGCAGGGCCTCGCAGAGGTGCGAGCCGAGGAAGCCGGCGCCGCCGGTGACCAGGACGCGCTTGCTCATGACCGCTGGTCCCACAGGCGGCCGTCGGCCGGGACTGGGCGGTGGGCGTGGCGGCGGGCCAGGCGCTCGCGCCACCAGCCGCGATGGTCCTCGACGGAGAGCATGTCGAAGTCGTCGTGGGTCTGGGTCGCGCCGATCTCCAGATAGGCGTCGAGGTTGGAAAGATCGGGGACGGGCAGGCGGTCTTCGCGCAGGTCGCGCCACATGCCGGCGTAGAGGTCTTCCAGCCTGGCGACGAGGCCGGGGGTGTCGAACAGCACGCTGTCGTCGCGCAGTTCCAGGATCCGGGCCTTCAGCGCGCTCAGGCGGTCGGCGTCGAGGCCCAGGGCGACGGCGGTGTCGACGAAGGCGTCGGGCGTGTCGCAGACCAGTTCCGGCAGGCCGGCGGCGGTCAGCAGGCTGCCGCAGACCCTCGCCGCGAAGCTGCGGCCGGCCAGGGTGACGATCGGCACGCCCATCCACAGGGCGTCCGAGGCCGTGGTGTGGGCGCCGTAGGGCAGGGCGTCGAGGAACACGTCGGCCAGGACGTAGCGGGCCAGGTGCTCGGGATTGGCCATCTTGTCGGCGAAGATCAGGCGGTCGGGCGACAGCCCGCGTTCGGCGGCCTTGGCCCTGAGGCGCTCGTGCGAGCTTTCGGAGCCGCTGAGCAGCCAGAGCACGGAATTCTCCACCCGCTCCAGCACGCTGAACCAGCGGTCGAGGGTGAAGGGCGTGATCTTCTGCATGCCGTTGAAGCTGCAATAGACGACGGCGTCCTCGGGCAGGCCGACCTCGCGCCGCGTCGGCGGGAAGGGCGAGACCCGGCGCCTGCGGTCGTTGGGCTGGTAGCAGGGCAGCCGCAGCACCTTCTCCGAATAGAAGATCTCGTCCCGCGGCGGGATGATGAAGTCGTCGGCGACGATGTAGTGGTGGTAGGGGCTGCCGGTCGTGCCGGGAAAGCCCAGCCAGTTGACGATCACCGGCGCGGGCCGCATCGCCAGCAGCCGGGTGCGGCCGTCGCGGGTGTAGCCGTTGACGTCGACCAGGATCTGGATTCCGTCCTGGGCGATGCGGCGGGCGGCCGTGGCGTCGTCCATGCGGTTGACGGCGACCCAGTGGTCGACGTCGGCCATGATCCGCTTCTGCAGCGGATCGGTCAGTTCGGGGCCGCAGTAATAGGCGAAGACCTCGACCTTGCTGCGATCGTGCAGGCCGTAGATCTCGGCGGTCAGGTGGCCGATGGCGTGGTGACGCAGGTCCGACGACAGGTAGCCGATACGCAGGGGCTGGTCGTCGCCCCGCGCCAGGGCGACCGACAGGTCCATCAGCTCGGACGGCGCGCCGACGTCGAGGCGGTTGTAGTTCCAGGCTGCGGCCAGCTGCATCATCGGGTCGTCGGCGTAGGCGGCCAGCGACAGGGGCGACATGCCGGTCATCAGGTCGGCCGCGCCCATCCGCTCCCACGGGTCGACGATCGGCCACTCGACCTGGCGCTGGCGCAGGGCCAGCAGATGCTGGACCGCCTCGCGCTGGCGCGGGTCGAGGTCCAGGCTCTGGCGCAGCATGGACTCGGCGGGCTGGTCCTGGTTGGCGCCTTCCAGCACCCGGGCGGTCTGGTTGAGAGCCGTGGTCTTATGGGCGATCGACTGGCCGGTGACGGCGGCCAGCCTGTCGGTGGCGGCGGTCCATTGCAGGACGGCCAGGTTGGCCGCCCCCATCCGCTCATAGACCCGGCCGAGATTGATGTAGGTCGGGATGAAGTCGGGATTGACCACGACGGCCCGTTCCAGCTGCGAGCGGGCCCCGGCCACGTCGCCGCTGTCGGTCAGCACGACCGAGAAGTTGAACAGCACCGCGTAGAGCAGGGGATTGTCGCCGTTGGCGGCGATCCAGGCCTGGTAGATCCCGACCGCGGCGGCGGGACCCTGATCGCGGCGGGTGGCCTCGGCGACGCTGATCAGCTCGACGACGCTCATCGAGGCGACGGGAGGGGCGGTCGTGGGCGTGGCGGAATCCAGCATCGGAAAGGGGCTCTAGTATTGGGCGGCCGTGACGGCCGCGAGCTGGGCGGCGTTCAGCGCGGCCAGCTGGGTGGAGGTCATGTAGGAGATCTGCTCGGCGTTCAGGGCCGCGATCTGATTGGTCGTCAGGCTGGCCAGGAAGGTCGTGCCGAGGGCGGCGATCTGGGTCGTCGTGAGGCCCGAGATCTGGGTGTAGGTCAGGGCGGCCATGTCGGTGGCCGACAGGTTGTCGAGCTGCACGGTGGTCAGGGCCGAGATCTGGGTCGAGGTCAGGGCGGCGAACTGGGTCGCGCTGAGCGCCTGCAGCTCGGTCACCGCCAGGTTCGAGATCTGGGTCGTGCTCAGCGAGGCCAGCTGTGTCGTGGTCAGGGCCGAGACCTGCGTCGTGGTCAGGGCCCGCAGCTGCATGCGCACCAGGGCGCCCAGCTGGGTGGTCGTGAGGGCGGCGATGGCCGTGGTGGTCAGCTCGCCGATGTCGGTCACCGTCAGGGCGCCGATCTGGGTCGTGGTCAGCCCGGCCAGCTGGGTGATGGTCAGGGCCGCGATCTGGGTCTCGGTGAAGCCGGTGACCGCCGAGGCCGACAGGGCGCCGATCTGGGTCGAGGTGAGCGCCGAGATCTGTGTGGTGGTCAGGCGAGCCAGTTCGTCGGCGGTCAGGCCCGAGATGCCGGTCAGCGACAGGGCCGCGATCTGGCTGGTGGTCAGGGATTCGAGGTGTGCGGCGGTCAGGGCCTCGACGCCGGCGGCCGACAGGCCGCTGAACTGGGTGGTGGTCAGCTCGGCGATCTGTTCGGACGACATGGCGTCGATCTGGGCGGCGCTGAAGGCGCCCATCTGCGTCGCGGTCAGGCCGTCGATCTGGGTGGTGCTGAGCGAGGCGACCTGGGTGGCGGTCAGGGCCGCGATGGCGCTGGTCGACAGGGCCGAGACCTGGGTGGAGGACAGCTCGTCGATCTGGGTGACGCTCAGCGACGAGGCGCCCGCGGCGCTGAGGCCCGACAGCTGGGTGGTGGTCAGGGCGGCCAGCTGGGCGGCGGTCAGCGAGGCGACGTCCTCGCCCTCCATGGCCGAGACCTGGGTCGAGGAGAGGCCCGACAGCTGGGTGGTGGTCAGCGCCGCGACCTGGGTCGTGGTCAGGGCGGCGACCTCGGTGGTCGACAGGGCGTGGAGCAGCGTGCTGGTCAGGCCCGACAGCTGGGTGTTGGTCAGGGCGGCGATCTGGTCGCCGGTCAGGCCCGCGATCGCCGTGGTGGTCAGCGCCGCCAGCTGGGTCGAGGTCAGGGCCCCGATCTGGGTGGTGGTGAGGGCGGCGACCTCGGTGCTGGTCAGGCCCGCCATCTGGGTAGTGGTCAGCGAGGCGACCTCGGTCGTCGTCAGCCCGACCAGGGAGTCGGGATTGAGCGCGCCGATCTGGGTCGCCGACAGGCGGCGCAGCTGGGTGGTGGTCAGGGCCCCGAGCTGGGTGGAGGTGAGGCCCGACAGCGCCGTGGTCGTCAGGCCCGAGATCTGGGTGGTGGTCAGGGCTGCCAGCTGGTCGGTCGAGAAGGCCGCCATCTCGGTCTGGGTCAGGCCCGACAGCTGGGTGGTGGTCAGCGCCGCCAGGCCCGTCGTCGTCAGGCCGGCGATCTGGCTGGTGGTCAGCGCCCCCACCTGGGTCGAGGTCAGGCCGCGCAGCTGGGTGGTGGTCAGCGCGGCGATCTCGGTGGTGGTGAGCGCGCTGATCAGCGTCGTCGACAGGCCCGAGATCTGGGTCGAGCTCAGCGCCGTCAGCTGGGTGGAGGTCAGGGCCGCCAGCTGGGTCGAGGTGAGGCCGCTGAGGCCGGTCGCCGTCAGGGCCGAGACCTGCGAGGCGGTCAGGGCGCCGATCTGCTCGACCGACAGGCTGGCGATCTCGGTCGAGGTCAGGGCCGCGACCTGGGTCGTCGACAGGGCGGCGATGTCGGCCGTGCTGAACGCCGACAGCTGGGTGGTGGTCAGGGACGCGATCTGCGTGGTCGACAGGCCCGCGATCTGGGTCGTCGTCAGGGCGGCGATCTGCTCGGTGGTCAGCGCGCCGATCTCGGTGGTGGTGAGGCCGGCGATCTGGGTCGAGGTCAGGGCCGCAAGCTGGCTGCTGGACAGCGCGCTCAGCTGGTCGTCGCTGAGGCCCGTCAGGGCCGTGGCGGTCAGGGCCGCGATCTGGGTGGTGGTGAAGGCCGCGATCTGGGTGGTGGTCAGAGCGGCGATCTCGGTCGCCGTCAGGCCCTTGACCTGGGTGGTGGTCAGCGAGGCGATGTCGGTGGTGCTGAGGCCGGCCAGGGCGTCGGAATCCAGCGCGGCGATCTGGGTCGAGCTCAAGCGGTGCAGCTGGGTGGTGGACATCGCCGCCACCTGTTCGGACGTCAGGCCCGAGATCGCCGTCGTCGTCAGCGCCGCCACCTGGGTCGAGGTCAGGGCCTCGATCTGAGTGGTCGTCAGGGCCTCGACCTCGGTGCTGGTCAGGCCCTGGAGCTGGGTGGTGCTCATCGCCGCCAGGCCGGTCGCGGTGATGGCGGCGATCTCGCTGGTGGTCAGGGCGCCGACCTGGGTCGAGGTGAGGCCGCGCAGCTGGGTGGTGGTCAGCGAGGCGATCTCGGTGGTCGTCAGGCCGGCGATCGCCGTGGTCGACAGGGCCGAGATCTGGGTCGAGTTGAAGGCCGCCAGCTGCGTCGCCGTCAGGTTCGCCGCCTGGTTGGCGGTGAGGGCGCCCAGCTGGGTCGTGGTCAGCGACGACATCTGGCCCGTGGTCAGGGCCTGCAGCTGCGTGGTCGTCAGCGCGGCCAGCTGGGTCGCCGTCAGGGCCTGCAGCTGGGTGGTGGTCAGGGCGGCCATCTCGGTGACGGTGAGGCCGCCGATCTGGGTGGTGGACAGGGCCGCGACCTGGGTCGCCGTCAGGGTCGTCAGCTGGGTGGTGGTCAGCGAGGCGATCTGGGTGGCCGACAGGCCGGCGATGCCCGTGGTCGACAGGGCGCTGAGCTGGGTCGAGTTCAGCGCCGCCAGCTGCTCGCCGCTCAGCGACTCGATCTCGGTGACGGTCAGGGCCGCCAGCTGGGTGGTGTTGAAGGCCGCGAACTGGGTGGTGCTCAGGGCCGCCAGCTGGGTCGTGGCCAGGCTGGCGATCTCGGTGGTCGTCAGGCCCGACAGCTGGGTGGTGGTCAGCGAGGCGATCTGGCTGGTCGTCAGGCCGGCCAGGGCGTCGGTCGTCAGCGCTCCGAGCTGGGTCGAGGTCAGGCCCGACAGCTGGGTCGTCGTCAGGGCCGCGACCTGATCCTCGGTCAGGCCGGCCAGGGCCGTCGTGGTCAGCACCGACAGCTGGGTCGAGCTCAGGGCCGAGATCTGGGTCCCGGTGTCGAGCGACTCGATCTGGGTGGCCGTCAGGCCCTTGATCTGGGTGGTGGTCAGCGACTGCAGGTCGGTGGCGTCGAGGCCGCCGATCTCGTCCGTCGTCAGGGCCGAGATCTGGGTGGTCGTCAGGCCGGCCAGCTGGGTCGTGGTCAGCGAGGCCATCTGGTCCTCGCTGAGGCCGGCGATGGCGGTGGCCGTCAGGTTGGCGATCTGGGTCGAGCTCAGGCTGGCCAGCTGACCGGTGGTCAGGGCCTCGAGCTGCGTGGCCTTCATGCCCTTGATCTGGGTGGTGGTCAGGGCGGCCAGTTCGGTGGTCGTCAGGCCGGCCACGGCGTCGGCGCTGATGGCGCCGATCTGGGTCGAGGTCAGGACCGCGACCTCGGTGGTCGTCAGCCCCGCCACCTGGTCGGCCGTCAGGGCGCTCATCTGGGTGGTGGTCAGCCCGCGCACCTGGGTGGTGGTCAGGGCGGCCAGCTGGGTGACGTCGAGCGCGGCGATCTCGGTGGCCGTCAGGGCCCCGATCTGGGTGCTGGTCAGGCCCGAGATCTGGGTGGTTGTCAGGGCGTCTATCTGGGTCTCGGTGAAGCCCGTGATCGCGCTGGTCGTCAGCGCCTTCAGCTGGGTGGAGGTCATGGCCGCCAGCTGGGTCGTCGTCAGGGCGGCGACCTCGGTCTTGGTCAGGCCCGCCACCTGGGCGGTCGAGAGGGCGGCGACCTCGGTCGTGGTCAGCGAGCGGATCTGGTCGGTGGTCAGGGCCGCGATCTGGGTGGTCGTCAGGCCCGCCAGCTGGGTCGTGCTCAGCGCCGCGATCTCGGTGGCGGTCAGCCCTTGGATGGCCGTGGTGGTCAGCGCCGCCAGCTGGGTCGAGGTGAGCGCCCTGACCACGACCCAGGTCAAGG
>JASGDR010000515.1:0-6467 GCA_047607095.1 Caulobacter sp. | reverse complement strand
GGCGCCGGCCAGGGCCGCGTCGGGCGTCGCCGCGGGCGGCGGCGGAAGCTTCGAGGCCGGGACCGGGCGGCGGGCGACGTCGATCAGGGCGTCCTCGCTGGTCTCGCGGTCGGCGGCGATCGGGGCCAGTTGCGCGGCCTGGGCCAGGGATTCGATGCGGCGCGGCTGCTCCAGGTGGGCGACCTCGGCCTGCAGCAGGCGGACCTGGATGCGCTCGTCCTCGATCTGGCGCTCGACCGAGGCGATCTCGGCGCGCTCGCGGCCGGCGAAGGCCTTGGCCATGTAGACGCCCAGCACCAGGACCAGCAGCACGCCGACGCCGACCAGATCGACGACCCGGAAGCCGCGCACGCGGCGATTGAAGATCTCCGAGATCATCATGCCGAAGGCTCCCAGAAGGGGGCTTCGGTGCGGATCGCGGCGCGCAGCTTCGACGAGCGCGCGCGGGGATTGGCCGCCAGCTCCTCCTCGCCCGGCGCGATGGCCTTGGTCGAGATCAGCTTGAAGCTGGGCGGGGCGCCCTCGGCGGTCGGCGGCGCGTGGCGCGAGCCGCCCGGCGTGCGCCCGGCGCGCTCGGCCAGGAAATTCTTGACGATGCGATCTTCCAGCGAATGGAAGGTCACCACGGCCAACCGGCCGCCCGGCTTCAGCGCGCGCTCGGCGGCGGCGAGGCCGGCCTCCAGCTCGCCCAGCTCGTCGTTGACGGCGATGCGCAAGCCCTGGAACGAGCGCGTGGCCGGATGCACCTTGGCGCCCTTGCGACCGCCCAGCGACCGCTCGATGACCTCGGCCAGGTCCAGCGTGCGGGTGAACGGGCGCTCGGCGCGGCGCTTGACGATGAAGCTGGCCACGCGGCGCGAGGCGTGCTCCTCGCCGTAGACATAGAGGATGCGGGCGAGTTCGGTCTGATCGAGAGTGTTGACCAGATCGGCCGCCGTGGGGCCGTCGTCGCCCATGCGCATGTCCAGGGGACCGTCGCGCATGAAGGAGAAGCCGCGCTCGGCTTCGTCGAGCTGCATGGATGAGACGCCAAGATCCAGGGTTACGCCGTCGACCGACGCGTCCTCAAAGTAGGCGCTGATTTGCGAGAAACG
This sequence comes from Caulobacter sp., assembly GCA_047607095.1. GTDB lineage: Bacteria > Pseudomonadota > Alphaproteobacteria > Caulobacterales > Caulobacteraceae > Caulobacter. The sequence continues at coordinate 5,373 of JASGDR010000515.1, read as the reverse complement.
GTCCTGAATCAGCCGAAAGCGACCATCCGTCGCGGAAAGGTCGGCCGTGAAACGCTGCACCGTCGGATCGCGGTCGAAGGCCGTGACGGCGGCGCCGCTGGCCAGGATCGCACGGGTGTAGCCGCCGGCGCCGAAGGTGCCGTCCAGCACCATGTCGCCCGGCTTGGCGTCCAGCGCCTGGACCACTTCGCTCAGAAGAACCGAGATGTGCGGGGCGGCGCTCATGCGGCGCCTCCCAGGCGGGCGGCGCGCTGCTGGGCGCGCAGAGCGGCCAGGCCGTCGCGGGCCAGCTCGCGCTGCGTGGCGCGATGGGCCTGAAAGGCGTCGCGCGACCAGATCTGGAAACGCTCGCCCAGGCCGACGATGGTCACTTCCTCGGTCAGGCCGAACATGTCGCACAGCACGTCGGGCAGGGTGATGCGGCCGGCGGTGTCGAACGACAGCTTGGCCATGCCGCCCAGCACGCTGGTCTCCAGCGCCGAACGCACCGGGTCCCCGAAGGGCAGCTCGTCGATCACCGACTGATAGCGGTCGAACAGGGCCTTGCCGCCCGCCTCCAGGCAGTCGGCCTCGATCGAGGGGAAGCAGAAGATGCCGTCGAACGGGCCCGAGACAGCGGCGCGGAACTCCTGCGGCACGACGATGCGCCGCTTGCTGTCCAGCTGCTTCTCGAACGTCGAGAGGAACACCCCGCCAACCTCAAAAGCCGTCGCCCCGCCATGGATCGATCCGGCCCGAATGGGTTAACATGGGATGAATTGGGAAACAATGACACCAGAGGCCATTTCGCCAGGAAATCAAAGGCGCTAGCGGTAATATCGAACCGCTTGGAATGGTTAATTTCAGAACATACAGACAACACCAAATCTATCCACAGACTCGCGCACAGACACGGCCCATCGCGGCCCATTTCGGAGCCCGAAGAGTCGCTTGGGTTTGCGGTGGAATTTATGGACCAGACGGCCTGTAAGCCGGGTTCTGTGCCGCCCCTGTGAACAGGGACGCGACGATCATTCCTCTTGGCCGCCCATTGCTGGACGGCTCTCGCGACCAACCCGGATCCTCTCGGCCAGTGACGACCTAGCCGGCGAACCGGCGCGGGATCCCTATTCGGTCTTGCTCCAGGCGGGGCTTGCCATGCCGTCCCTGTCGCCAGGTCCGCGGTGGGCTCTTACCCCACCCTTTCACCCTTCCCGCCCCGTAGGGAGGAGGTTTGCTTTCTGTGGCGCTTTCCCTGGGATCGCTCCCGGTGGGCGTTACCCACCGCCTTGTCACCGTGGAGCCCGGACTTTCCTCGACTCCCTTGCGGGATACCGCGATCGCCCGGCCATCTGGTCCGCGCGCTGTTTGGGGCGCCGAGGCTGGAAGGTCAATGACGGATGCGTGGCGCGTCCTTCGAGGCCCGCTACGCCTCGCCCCGCATCCAAGCCGCCAGCGGGTGGTCGCCCAGCGCCGCGACAACCCCAGCCTGCTCGGCCTCGCGCTTGTTCTGGCCCAGCTTGAACGTGCCCTCGAGGCGCTCGACGTGCAGCCGCGCGCCGACGACGCCCCGCAGCAAGGCGTCGAACCGGGCGGGCGTCATCTTGTCCCGCGTCCAGACCGGCTTGGGCAGGAGGCGCGCCTCCTCCTGGGCCGACAGATCGTCGATCAGCTGGACCGTCTCGGCCTCCGACAGCGGCGTGACGAAGCCCTCGGCCTCGGCCGAGACGTAGTTCCAGGTCGGCACCTGGTCGTCGGTTCCGTACCAGTCGGGACTGACATAGGCGTGCGGACCGGTCGCGACGGCGATGGCCGGAAAGCCCGCCACCAATGCGCCGGCCAGGACGTTGGCCCGCGACAGGTGGAAATCGAGAAACAGGCCGGCATCGCCCAGGTCGCGCACGATCACCGGGGTCTGGGCCATGAACGGCCGGCCGCCGACGGCGGCGCACAGGGTGACGAACGAATGCTCGGCGACGAAGGCGAGCAGCCGCGCGCGGTCCTCGACGTGAAAAGCCCTGGCCGGATGCATCAGGCGCCCGCCGCGGCCCGCAGCAGGGCCACCAGCCGCGCCCGGGTCTCGCCGTCGGCCACGCCGTCGAAGCGGCTCTGCAGCCAGTGGCGCTGGAAGGCGCCGACCACCGTCTCGGTCCACTCGTCGTAGTCGCCCGAGGGCGCGCAGTCGAAGCCCAGGCGCGTCAGGCCCGCCTGAAGCGCGAAGACGCCCGTGCCCTGCTCGCCACGGCCCAGCGGCGCGCCGGGCGAGGACAGCGGCTCGACCCACAGGCCGTGGCCGCTTTCGGCCAGGCGCTTCCAGGGAAAGAGCTCGCCCGGATCGATCTTGCGGGCCGGCGCCACGTCGGAGTGGCCGATGATGCGGTCGTCGTCGATGGTCCAGCGCGAGCGGATGTCGGCCAGCAGGTTGATCACCGAGGCGATCTGGGCGTCGGGAAAGGCGCGGTAGCCGAACTCGTGGCCCGGATTGACGATCTCGACGCCGATCGACGACGAGTTGATGTCGCGCACGCCCTTCCAGAAGGCCGCGCCGGCGTGCCAGGCCCGCCGCTCCTCGGCCACCAGGCGGAACACCCGGCCGTCTTCTTCCACCACGTAGTGGGCGCTGACCTTGGCCTCGGGATCGCGCAGGCGCTCGATGGCCGCCTCGCCGCTCTCCATGCCGGTGTAGTGCAGCACGACGGTGTCGGGCACGGCCTTGCGGGCGTCGAAATTGGGCGACGGGGCCTCGACGATGGTCATTGCGAGCGGTCCTTGAGAAGCATCAGCAGCGGCGTCACCTGGTTTCTGCGCAGGGCGACGATCAGCACCCCCGCCAGGGCGAGAGCGGCGCCCAGCCCCATGCGCAGGTCGAAATGGTCGTGGGTGATGGCGACACCCAGACCGATGGTCATCAGCGGGGTCATCAGGGTGAGCGGAGCGATCAGGTTGGCCTCGTAGCGCTGGATCAGGCCGTAATAGCCGGTGTGGGCGATCACCGACACCACCAGGGCCGAATAGGCCACGGCCAAGGCGAAGGGCCAGCCGACCGACAACGCCTTGGCGCCCGCGCCGGGCTCCGTGGCGAAGCTGGCCGCCGCCAGCAGCCACACCGAGGTGAAGCCCACCCAGGCCTGGAGCTGCAAGGGCTTCACGCGCTCGATCTGCTTCATCATCACCGCCCCAAGCGAGCCGGCGAGCGCCGAGGTCACCACCAGCCACAGGCCGACCGACAGCGAAAAGCCGCTCGGGTTCCAGATCACGATCAGGGCCCCGGCCAGGGTCAGGGCGATGCCGACGCCGCGCCGCCAGTGGATCTTCTCGCCCAGCATCAGCACCGACAGCAGGGTGGTGAACGGCACGCCCGCCTGCACCACCACCGCCGCGGCCGAAGGCGAGGCTGTCTTAAAGCCGACGAACAGCAGGGCGAAGCCGCCCGCCCCCATCAGCACCCCGACCGCCAGCATCCGCCAGGTCGGGCGCGGCGCGGGCAGCAGCCAAGGCAGCGTCACCGCCGCGACCACGGCGAAGCGCACCGCCGCGTAGAACAGCGGCGGCACGCCCCAATGGGCGACCACGATCTTGGAGACGATGTTGTTGCTGGCCCAGATCAGGCAGATCAGCACCAACAGGCCGAAATCACGCAGGGACATAAGGCCTTCGCATACGCGGCCGCGAGGTCCATGCGCAATGAAAACCGACGCCGGCGGCAACGCCGCGATTGACGCAGCGTCCAAACGGACGTTTGCTGGTGAACATCGTTCACTTGAAAGACAGCGTCCGGGCCAACCGGACCGCATACGGGGACGGAGACGACAGAGATGACGGTCCAGGGTCTCACGGAATATTTCGACGTCCTGATCGTGGGCGCGGGCCTGTCGGGCATCGGCGCGGCCCACCACCTGACCCGACGCTGTCCGGGCAAGACCTACGCCATCCTCGAGGCCCGCGACGCCATCGGCGGCACCTGGGACCTGTTCCGCTATCCGGGCATCCGGTCGGACAGCGACATGTACACCCTGGGCTATTCCTTCAAGCCGTGGCGCGAGGCGAAAGCCATCGCCGACGGTCCGTCGATCCTGAAATACGTGCGCGAGACGGCCACGGAGGCCGGCGTCGACGAGCACATCCGCTTCCGCCACAAGGTGCGCCGCGCCGAATGGAGCAGCGAGACCGCCAGCTGGACCGTCGAGGCCGAGCGCCTCGCCCCGGGCGAGGAGACGGGCGAGACCGTCACGATCGCCTGCGGCTTCCTCTACATGTGCGCCGGCTACTACGCCTACGACGCCGGCTACACGCCCGACTTCGAGGGAACCGAACGGTTCAAGGGCCGGATCGTCCACCCACAGCACTGGCCGCAAGATCTCGACTACGCCGGCAAGCGCGTGGTGGTGATCGGCAGCGGCGCGACGGCGGTGACCATCGTGCCGGAAATGGCCAAGACCGCCGCCCACGTCACGATGCTGCAGCGCTCGCCGACCTACGTGGTCTCGCGCCCGGCCGAGGACGGCCTGGCCAACTGGATGCGCCGCCGCCTGCCGGCCATGACCGCCTACGGGATCACGCGCTGGAAGAACGTGCTGATCACCATGCTGTTCTTCAACCTCTCGCGGAAGAAGCCGGCCAAGACCAAGGAGCGGCTGATCAACCTCGTCCGCGAGCAGCTGCCCAAGGACTACGACGTCGAGACCCATTTCACGCCGCGCTACAATCCCTGGGACCAGCGGCTGTGCCTGGTGCCGGACGCCGACCTGTTCGCCGCCATCAAGGACGGCTCGGCCTCGGTGGTCACCGACCACATCGACGCCTTCACCGAGGAGGGCCTGCTGCTGAAGTCGGGCAAGACCCTGCCGGCCGACATCGTGGTCACCGCCACCGGCCTGCGCATGCAGCTGATGAGCGGCATGGAGGTGGTGGTCGACGGCCGCGTCGCCGACCTGGCCCAGGGCTTCAGCTACAAGGGCATGATGTTCAGCGACGTGCCGAACCTGGCCTCGGCCTTCGGCTACACCAACGCCTCGTGGACGCTGAAGGCGGACCTCACCAGCGAGTATGTCTGCCGGCTGCTGACCCACATGGACCGCACCGGCGCCGAGATCTGCGTTCCCCACCTGGACCAGCCCGACATGGCCGCCGTTCCGTGGCTGGACTTCTCGTCGGGCTACGTGCAGCGGGCCATGGACAAGTTCCCCAAGCAGGGAACTCGCGCCCCGTGGAAGGTGCACCAGAACTACGCCCTGGATCTCGCCGCCCTGCGCCTGGGCAAGATCGAGGACGGGGTGATGCGGTTCGGGCGGAAGACGGCCAAGGCGGCGGCTTAGCCCCCTCAGTCGCTCCGCGACAGCTCCCCCAGAGGGGGAGCATCCGGTGCTATAGATCCTCCCCCTCTGGGGGAGGTGG